>CAZEGY010000059.1:0-13229 GCA_964511815.1 uncultured Rhodovulum sp. | reverse complement strand
TCATCCTGATCTGGGTCTTCGCCTGGAACGAGTTCCTGCTCGCCGCGACGCTGACGAGCTTCAACGCCCGCACCATCACCACCGGCCTCTCCGAGTACGTGACGACGACCGGCACCGAGTGGGGCAAGATGGCGGCGATCTCGATCTTCACGCTCATCCCCGCGCTCGTCGTCTTCTCGGTGGTGCAGCGGAGCATCGTCGCCGGCCTGACCTTCGGCGCGGTCAAGGAGTAGCGCCATGACCGGACCCGGCGACCCCCGCCTCGACCCCCCCGGCGAGACCCTCCTCGACCTCGACGCCGCCGACGAGGAGGCGCGCGCCGCCGCCGCCCGCCCCCGCCGCCGCGGCTTCCTGCCGATCCGCACCAACTGGTTCGACCGGCTGTTCATCTCGATCTACATCGCCGTGGCGCTCGTCCTGCTCTGGATGCGCTTCCTCGAGCCGAACGGCGTCCCGATCGCGATCTGTTACGTCCTCGTCATCGCCCTCGGCGTCTTCGTCATCCGCCGCGGCTGAGCCACAAGGAGTCCGCCATGAAGGCCCTCGTCCTCGAAGAGAAGCACAAGCTCTCCCTCCGCGACTTCCCCATCGAGCGCGAGGAGAGCCTCGGCCCCCGCGACGTGCGCATCAAGCTGCACACCGTCGGCATCTGCGGCTCCGACGTCCACTACTACACCCACGGCGGCATCGGCCCCTTCATCGTCCGCGAGCCGATGATCCTCGGCCACGAGGCCTCGGGCACGGTGATCGAGGCCGGCCCCGAGGTCACCACCCTCGCGGTCGGCGACCGCGTCTGCATGGAGCCCGGCATCCCCGACCCGACGAGCCGCGCCACCCGCCTCGGCATCTACAACGTCGACCCGGCGGTGCGCTTCTGGGCGACGCCCCCCGTCCATGGCGTCCTGCGCCCGACCGTCGTCCACCCCGAGCTCTTCACCTATCGGCTGCCGGACAACGTGAGTTTCGCCGAAGCCGCGATGGTCGAGCCCCTCGCCGTCGGCGTCCACGGCGCCACCAAGGCCGCGGTCAAGCCCGGCGACGTCGGCGTCGTCATCGGCGCCGGCCCGATCGGCCTCGTCACCGCGCTGTCGCTGCTCGCCGCCGGCTGCGCCCGGCTCTACGTCTCCGACGTCGACGACGCCAAGCTCGCCCTCGCCGCCAGCCTCGGGGCGATCACGCCGGTCAACGTCCGCGCCGAGGACCTGGCGAAGACCGTCCTCGCCGGCACCGACGGCTGGGGTGCGGACGTCGTCGTCGAGTGCTCGGGCAACCCGCGGGGTGCGGCCGGCATCTTCGAGCCGCTCTGCCCCGGCGGGCGCGTCGTCTTCATCGGCGGCCAGAGCGAGCCCGTGCCCTACGACGTCGGCGCCGCGATGGTGCGCGAGGCCCGCGTCGAGCACGTCTTCCGCTACGCCCACGTCTTCCCGCGCTGCATCGGGATGCTCGCCTCGGGGGCGATCGACGTGAAGCCGCTGATCACCCGCACCTTCGGCTTCGACGACAGCGTCGCCGCCTTCGAGCTCGCCGCCGCCGCCCCGCCGGGCGAGGTCAAGATGCAGATCGAGATGCCGGCTTAGGGGGCGCGCATGGCCGAGGTAACCGTCAGGAACGTCCGCAAGCGCTACGGCACCGTCGAGGTCATGCACGGGGTCAGCGTCGACATCGAGGACGGCCAGTTCGTCGTCCTCGTCGGCCCCTCGGGCTGCGGCAAGTCGACGCTCCTGCGGATGATCGCCGGCCTCGAGCCGATCTCGTCGGGCGAGATCTCGATCGGCGGCCGGGTCGTCAACGACGTGATGCCCAAGGACCGCGACATCGCCATGGTGTTCCAGTCCTACGCGCTCTACCCGCACAAGACCGTCGGCGAGAACATGGGCTTCGCCCTCAAGATCAAGGGCGCCCCCAGGGCCGAGATCGCCGAGAAGGTGGGGAGGGCCGCGGCGATCCTCGACCTCGGCCACCTCCTCGACCGCTACCCCAAGCAGCTCTCCGGCGGCCAGCGCCAGCGCGTCGCCATGGGCCGCGCCATCGTCCGCGACCCGGCGGTGTTCCTCTTCGACGAGCCCTTGTCCAACCTCGACGCCAAGCTCCGCGTCGCCATGCGCGTCGAGATCAAGGAGCTGCACCAGCGCCTCGGCACCACCATCGTCTACGTCACCCACGACCAGATCGAGGCGATGACCATGGCCGACAAGATCGTGGTGATGAAGGACGGCCGCGTCGAGCAGATCGGCGCGCCGCTCGAGCTCTACGACAACCCGGCGAACACCTTCGTCGCCGGCTTCATCGGCTCGCCGGCGATGAACTTCATCAGGGGCACGGTCGAGACGGCCGGCACCTTCCTCGCCGACGGCGGCGCCCGGCTGCCGATGCCGGCGGTCGCCGCCGAGCCCGGCCGCGCCCTCGTCTACGGCATCCGCCCCGAGCACATCGACATCGGCGCCGGCGGCGTCCCCGCCCGGGTCGCGGTGCTGGAGCCGACCGGCTCCGAGACCCAGGTCTTCGCCAAGCTCGGCAGCGACTCGATCGACGCCGTCGTCAAGGACCGCCTGCAGGTGGCCCCGGGCGAGGAGATCCCGCTGCGCATCGACGCCCGCCGCGCCCACGTCTTCGACGCCGGCACCGGCGCGCGCCTCTAGGCCGCCCGCCCGCGCGCGCTCCTCCCCGCTCGGGCGCGGCCGGGCCGCGCTCGGCCGCCCGCGTGTCGGGACGCCGCCCGCGCGCGGCGGCCGTCGCATTTCGGAGCGGTCGGGGTCCCGCGCCGGACCGGGTCTTGCGGTCCGGGCGAGATCATCCGATCGAGGCGGCGGCGCCGCGCCGCGGCGTCGGGGGAAACGACATGTCCTCTCCTCGCCTGGCTGTACCACCGCTTCGTCTCCGGCCGGTCCTATCCGCTCGGAGATTGACATTCGGGCCCGCTTCCACGGTGCTGTCCCTGGTGCGCGTGCCTCGCGACGAAAGATCGCGCCGCACGACCGCTCGCTCGCCCTGCGAGCGGCGGCTTGCGGTTTCGGATGCGCGTGATCAGGGGGGACGATGAGCATCGATTTCACGCTGAGCGCCTATCAGAAGCGTCTCCAGCGCAATGCCCGTGATTTCGCGACCGAGATCCTCGCACCGCTCGTTCCGGACGCCGATGCCGATCCGGACCCGCAACGCGCCTTCCAGGCGATGAAGGGCGCCTATGTCGAGGCCTACAAGCTCGGCTTCGCCACGGGGTTTCTGCCGCGCCAGTACGGGGGTGGCGGCATCAGCAACGTCGACCTCCAGATCGTCGGCGAGGAGATCGCCGCCGTCGATCCGGGCTTCGCCACCGTGCTGCTGGTGAACGGACTCGCCCTCATGCCGATCGTGTGGTTCGGCACCGAGGAGCAGCGGGTCAGGTGGATCGGCGAGGCGACGTCCGACCCGCGGGGGGAGTATCTCGCGGGATGGACGGTGAGCGAGGCACCGGGGTCACCGGGCGGGACGGCCAACTTCGATCACCCGGGGCCGCTGCCGACCGGCATCTCGGTCGTCGCCCGCCATGACCCGGGCCGGGGCGAGTACGTCCTCGACGGCATGAAGTACTGGCCCTGCAACGCCGGCGGGTGGGATCTGAAGGGCGCCAACGTCAACGTCTGCATCGTGCGGGTGGACCCGACGAAGGGCGGCAAGGAGGGGCTGGCGGGCGTGATCATCCCGCGCGGCACGCCGGGCATGACCTTCAAGGCCCCGATCTCCAAGATCGGACACCGGCTGTGCCAGAACAACATCGTCACCTTCCACGACTGCCGGGTCCCGGAGGAGAACATCTTCGCCATCGGCGACGGCGACCTGGTGATCAGCAAGGCCTTCACCTGGTCCGGGCCCGTCGCGGCGATCGCGGCCGTCGGGGTGGCGAGGTCCGCCTACGAGTATATCCTCGACTGGTCGAAGACCCATACCGGCGGCGGCGCGCGGCCGATCATCCACCACCAGGCCGTCGGCTACCTCCTGGCCGAGGTGGCGATGAAGATCGAGGCGTCCCGGGCGATGGCCTGGAAGGCCGCCCACTATCTCGACCTGCACGATTCCGAGGGCCACGCCGTCGCGGCGATGGCCAAGGTCTTCTGCGGCGAGACGCTCTTCGGGGCGGTCTTCAAGGCGATGCAGGCGATGGGCGTCAACGCGCTCGACCGCAGCCACCCGGTCGAGCGGTTCCTGCGCGAGGCGCTGGTCTTCCCGCTCTACGATGCCGGGAACATCGGCATGCAGATGCGCAAGATCTGGGGCGTGATGTCCGACCCCGGCTTCGACCCGCGCGCGATCTCGGACAGCCGGCCGATGCCCTTCGGGAAGTCGATGGAGGGGACCGGGCTGGAGACCCCGGTCACCGACCCGGGGTCTCCGCGAGCAGGCTGATCAGTTCCGGGACGATCTCGTAGAGATCGCCGACGAGACTGTAGTCCGCCTCCTCGTGGATCGGCGCCTTGGGGTCGTTGTTGATGGCCACGACGGTTCGCGCGCCCTTCATGCCGACGACATGCTCGATCTGGCCCGAGACGCCGCAGGCGACGTAGAGCTTCGGCTTCACGGTCTTGCCGGAGAGGCCGATGCGGCGGTCCATCGGCAGCCAGTCCACGTCCCCGGTGAGCGGCCGCGATCCGGCGAGGACGCCCCCGAGCGCCTGCGCGAGACGCTCGAGGATGGCGAGATCCTCGCGCTGGCGTATGCCGCGGCCGGCGGCGACGATGGTCTCGGCCTTTCCGACGTCGACGTCGCTGCGGGGCTTCTCGCTGACGCCGACCACCCGGACCTGCGCCTCGGGGAACTCGACGGAGAGCGCCGCCAGCGTGCCGGCCGGGGCATCGACGGCCGGCGGCCGGGCGAAGCGGCCCGGCGGGATCGACAGGAGCGCCGGCCTCGCATCGAGCCGTTGCCGGGCGACGAACCGGCCACCGTACACCCGGCGCTCGATGACGATGCCGCCGCTCTCGTCGCGCGCGGCGGAGGTGCATTCGCTGATGCACGGGGCCTCGATCTGCTGCCCGAGCGCCGCGGCCACGTCCATGCCGGTGCGGGTGGCGCCGATCAGGACCACGTCGGCGCCGGTGCTCCGCATGGCCTCGCCGAGGGCTGCCCGGATCGCTCCCGCGTCCGGCGCCGCCTCCGCGGCGAGCGTCAGGACGAGGTCGGCCCCATGCGCCCGGCATTCCTCGGCGGCCGCCTCGGCGTCGGGACCGACCGCCAGCGCGGTCACCCTTCCCGCACCGGGGGCGAGATCGCGCGCCGCACCGAGCAGTTCGAGCAGCGTCGAACGGCTCTCCGAGAAGGCGAGAAACGTCATCGCATCGCTCATGCCAGCTTCACCTCTCCATCCGCGGCGAGACGCTCGACGAGCGCCCGCGCCATATCCCTCGGGGTCTCGCCTTCGATCGCGATCCGCTTGCGGGCGCCGGGAGGCGCCTGCACCGCGAGCGTCACGACGGCGGTCGCGGCCCTGAGCCGCTCGAGATCGAGGCCGGGGAGCTCGCTCATGGCAAGCTCATGCACCGGCTTGCGGCCGGCACCCATCACCTGCAACACGGTGGGGATGCGCGGCTGGTTGGTCTCCATGCCGACGGTGGCGAGGGCGGGCAGCGTCGCCTCGACCTCCTCCACCCGGTTCTCGAGCACGCGCTGCGCAACGAGGGCGCCGTCCCTGACCGCGAGCCCGGAGGCATAGGTGACGAAGGGGATGCCGAGCGACACCCCGAGGCGGGGGCCGACCTGCGCGTTGTACTGGTCGGCGGAGGCCTCCCCGCAGATCAGCACGTCCCAGCCCGGGATCCCCTCGCGGTCGGCGGCCGTCCGCGCCGCCGCGGCGAGCACCGTCGCGGTCGGGAAGGGATCGAGGCACAGGCTCTCGTCGTCGCGGACGAGATAGAGCGCCTCGAGGCCCATGGCGAGCGCGCGCAGGAGCACGTCGCGCGGCGGAACGGCGCCGCTGACCACGCTGAGCCCGAACACCCGGCCCCCCGTCGCCGCGGCGATCTGCAAGGCCGCCTCGATCGCGTTCTCGTCGAACGTGCTGATCCGGAACGGTGCCCGCGCGAGATCGGGCTTGCCCTCGGCGTCGGGCTGAAGCTGGTTCGGGTCGGGGACGAACTTGATCAGCGCGAGAAGGTTGAGCGGACGGTCCTCGGCCATGTGCGGTCCTCTTCATTCCAAAGCGGAGGGGTCGCCGGGGGCCGCCGGCTCCTCGAGGGAGTCGGCGACGATCTCGGCGATGTCTCGGACGGGCAGGCCCTCGCCGGGTTCCAAGGCCTGGGCGCCCTGCTCCAGCATCTTGATGCAGAACGGACATTCGGCGGCGACGACGCTCGCGCCCGTGGCCCTGGCCTCCCGCATGCGAAGGGTGCCGGCCGTCGTCGTCTTCTTCGCGTCGTACCAGTAGTTGGCACCGCCGGCGCCGCAGCAGAAGCTCCGGTCTCCGTGCCGCGGCATCTCGGTGATGTCGAGCGTCGCGCCGAGCGCCCGCCGGGGCGCCTCGAAGATGCGATTGTACCGCCCCACGTAGCATGAATCGTGGAGGGTGACGGTCCGGGAGGCGTCCCGCCGCAGGCGGATCCGGCCCTCGTCGAGCATCTCGGCGATCAACTCGCTGTGGTGCCGGACCTCGAAGCTGCCGCCGAAGCGGGGATACTCGTTCTTCAGCGTATGGTGGCAGTGGGCGCAATGGGTCACGATCCGCCGCGCCCCGTGGCGGGTCAGCGTCTCGATGTTCTGCAGCGCCAGCTGCTGGAACAGCCCCTCTTCACCGAGCCTTCGCGCCGCGTCCCCGGTGCAGGCCTCCTCCCTGCCGAGGAAGCGCAGCCGAAGCCCGCCGGCACGGAGAACCCGGGCCGTGGCCTCGACGACGAGAGCGATCCGCCGGTCGTAGTTCGCGGCGCATCCCGTCCAGTAGATCCAGTCGTCGGCGGGAGTCGCGTCAGCGTCTGTCATGGCCGTTCCGTCCCGTTGGTTTGCATCAGCGCCTCGGCAAGGTCGTCCCGGCGGTCGGGCGGCAGCCCGAAGGGATTGGCGCTGCGTCCGAGATTGGCGAGCAGCGCGCCCTGCCGCGCATCGAGCCGCTGGCGCGAGACCTGCTCGCGCCGCATCGGGACGATGTAGTCGACGGGCCGGATCAGGACCGGGCAGGCCAGGACGCAGGCCGCGCAGGTCGTGCAGGCCCACAGCGCCTCCGGCGGCACGACGGCCGCGTCGAAGAGGTCCTCCTCGGCCTTGCCGTCGAGAAGCTGGCGGCGCAGAGACTGCACGAGGCGGCGGGGCGACAGCGCGGTTTCCATCGCCACCGCCGGGCAGACGTCGTCGCACCGGCCGCAGTTGGTGCAGGCGAGGAGAGCGAGGCGGCGACCGGCGTCGAAGCCGGCGACGGTCGAGACCCCGGGCTGCAAATCGAAGTTCCCGGACGCGATCACCTCCCGCAGGTCGAAGGGCGCGTCGAGCTCCCGGCGCGGAAGACCGGATTTGGTCATGACGTTGAGCGGCGCGGCACCGGCGTGAAGGAAGGCGGTGAACGGGAGCAGGGCGATGAGCGTGAAGGCGACCACCGCATGGCTCCACCAGAGTCCGACGTAGATGCCCTGCGCCGTGTCGGGCGAGATCGCCCCGGTCAGCAGGCCGGCCACCCGCGCCCCGATGAAGGAGACGTCGGTCCAGGATGCCGGCCGCAGGGCGATGCGCAGGCCCTCGAGCAGGAAGCCGGTCACGCCGAGATAGAGCAGGCCGACGATCAGGCCGAGGAACTGGAACTGGACGGCGCGCTGGTCGGGGGTGCTGGTGCGGAGCTTCGCGAGGCGCCAGACCAGCGCGACGCTCAGGCCGGCGACGAAGACCCCTCCGAGGGCATCGAGGAACCCTTCGAGGAGAAGGTACGGCGTGCCGGCGAGGAGTCGCACGCCGAAGGGGCGCACGATGTCCCAGTCTATGAAGACGATGGTGGTGCCGGCGAAGAGCGCCAGGAAGCCGTAGAAGATGCCGAGATGCGCATAGCCGCGGGGACGTGCGGCCACGCGCCGCTGCAGGAGCGCGTAGCCGGCGAGGCGGCGGAGGGCGCCCGGGAGACCGCCGGGACCCCGTGCGACGAGATCGACCAGCCCGATCCGGGCCAGCCGGACGTAGACGCCATAGGCGAAGGCCAGCGCGAACGGGGCGAAGACCACGTAGAGATAGTGCGAGGAGCCCGGCGGCATCAGGCCGAAGGTCTCCCGGATGGCTTCGTCGGCCATGGCGCGCCCGCTCCCGGCCGGCCCGATGCGGATCGGGCCGGCCTATGCTGGATGATGTTGCGTCGATCAGTCTTCGGACGGCCTCGAGGTCACGGAGCCGATCCCCTCCATGCCGCGGGTGAACGGCACCAGTTCGTGGTCCATGAAGGCGCGCGGGTTGAAGCTCTGGTGGGCCAGCATCCCCCAGATCTTGCGGCGCTGCATGCCCATGTTGCCGGCGTCGTAGATCGGGAAGCAGAGCACGTCGCGCATCAGCTTGTCGAAGGGATGGCTGCGGCGATCGTAGCTGTTGATCCCGACGACCCGCATGCAGTCGTAGACGCACTGCATCCCCGTCTCGCCACCGAAGATCTTCGACATGGCGCCGAGCGAGTAGTTCTCGCAGTCGTAGCTGTCGGCGTAGGCCGCCGCCTTCCAGCTCAGGTAGCGCGCCGCCTCGATCTTCATCGCCACGTCGGTCAGCATGTAGCCGACGTTCTGGTGATAGATGATCGGATCGACGCCGCCGGCGGTGTAGGTCTTCGCCCAGTTCAACGCGTATTCGTAGGCGGTCCGCGCCACGCCGACGCCGGCGATGCCCGCGACCGGCCCCGACCAGGTGAAGGCCTTGCTGATCACGAGATCCCCCTCGCCGAGGGCGAAGACGTTCTCCTCCGGGACGCGCGCGTCGTTGAAGTGGATGTCGCAGTTCTGGTTCAGGCGATGGCCCATCTTGTCGATGCAGGGCTCGTAGCTGACGCCTTCGGTCCCTCTCGGCACCACGATGCACGAAAGGCCGCCCTTGCCGCCCTTTTCCCGGTCGGTGCGGACCACGACGACATTCACGTCGGCGCCCTTCATGTCCCATCCGGCCGAGCTCGAAGGCCAGTACTTGCGTCCGTTGATGACGTACTCGCCGTTCTTCAGGTCGGCGGTCACCTGGATGCCCGCCTTGGGGCTCGGATGGTCGAAGTTGGCCGTGCCGCCGGGGGAGCCGGCCGGCTCGGACACGACCCAGCCGGCGAGGAAGCTCTTCTTCGGGTCGTTGCAGGCGAGCGTCAGCCACTTTTCCTTCTGCGCGTCGTTGCCGAACCAGACCAGCGGCAGCAGCGCCAGCCCGTTGACGAGCAGGACGCAGCCGAAGCCGGGATCGACGGCGGTGATCTCCTCCGCGGCGATCAGGAGGTCGACGTTCGACACCCCGCCGCCGCCGTACTCCTGCGGCAGGAAGCACATCGCGAAGCCGAGCTCGTACGCCTTCTCGTAGGCCGGCTTGATCATCTGGAAGCCCTTGAGCGGATCGGGCTCCGCGTCCGCGTCGCGGACGATCGGCTTCAGGACATCCTGTGCGAACTCTCTGGCGACCTGCTGCAAGGCTTTCTGCTCAGACGTCAGCGTGAAGTCGATCATCGGTCATTCCCTCCTGCGTTTCGGCTCGTTGGTGGCCCGGAGCGCCGTCTTGCGGGCGTCGCCCGAGGAGGTTACGCTACTTTAAGCAGTTATATGAGTCAAAAGTAAATCCTTGCATTCGCGACCGAGGCGAGCGAAGCTGGCGTGCAGGCGGCATGGCGGTGCCGCTTTTTTGTGGGTATCGTATGGCCGTTTCCCCTGCCGTGCTGCAGCAACCGCCCAACGCCCAGCGCGCCTCGGATGCGCTGGCTCACTTGGGACAAAGCCAGAGGCAGCTCCTCGCCCTGCTGCTCGACTCGGACATCGGCCTGACGGTCGACGAGCTGAGCGGCGGAACCGGATTGAGCCGCAGCGCCGTCAACCAGCACCTCGCGGCGCTGGAGCGGGACGGGTACGTCCAGCGGAGCCGGGCCAGGAGCACCGGCGGCCGGCCGGGAAACGTCTACGCCCTCTCCGAGATCGGAAAGAGCCTCTTCCCCAAGCAGTATTCCTGGTTCTCCCGCGCCCTGCTGCTCGGCCTCAGGAAGGAGATCGGCGAGGACCGCTTCGCCGCGTACATGTACGACATGGGGGTCGACCTCTCGGCGGCGGCAATTCCGCGGCTCGTCGGCAAGACGCGCGCCGAACGGGTGGTCGAGATCGTCGCGATCATGAACGAGACCGGATTCGCGGCGCGTCTGGTCGATCCGGAGCCGGGTGACCGCCTGCCCCGCATCGCCTGCAAGAACTGCGTCTACCACGATCTCTCCAAGGAGTTCTCGGAGGTCTGCCGGTTCGACATCGGCTTCCTGTCCGGCCTCATGGGCGCGCAGGTCGAGCATCAGGAATGCATGCAGCGCGGCGGCACGTCCTGCCGCTTCCGCTTCGTCCCGCCCGCGTAGGCGGACGCGCCTCTTCTTCCGGGTGCCGCAGGACCGACCGGTCGCGCTTCTCGACACGGGGGGGCGCTGCGCCGGCGCGGGGCGAACCGCAATCCGCGCGTCGCCACGCCGCTCGCCGACCGAACGCCGTCGGGAACCTTTTGCCGTCAGCACCATCCAACCTTCCGACGCCGCACTTACGGGCGCCGAAAATCGGAGTTGCTGCCATGATCCGCCTGCCGTCGCTCGCCGTCGCCCTCCTCGTCGCCGGGGGTATCCCGGCCTTGGCGCACGACGCCGGGCCGTTCGCCAAGGCCCCGCCGGCCGCGCCCTTCCAGGAGGTCAGCGAGCTCGTGAAGCTGCCCGAGTTCCTGCCGGGCCTCGGCCAGCTCTACGTCGACCCGGCGACGCTGCCCGCCGGCCCGTTCCTGGCCTACGACCACGACGGCCAGCTGGTCAGCACCGTCTTCATGATCCCGGTCGCCGACCTCAACCCCGACAAGAGCTTCGACGACCTCGCCGCGCCCGGGGGCAACGTCGACCACGTCGACATCTACTTCAACGCCGGCCATCCCGGCGTCGAGGTCCCGCACGCCCACATCGTGCTCTGGCACGTGACGGCGGCGGACGAGGCGCGGGTCGCGCAGTGATGCTGACCCGGCGCAGCATGCTCGGCGCCGCTGCGGTCCTGCTGCTGCGCCCCCCCGCGCAGGCCGCGACCGCGGTGACCCACGCGATCCGGATGCGCGGCGACGCCACCGGCGCCCATGTCGGCTTCGATCCGGTCGGTCTGCGAATCCTGCCGGGCCAGACCGTGCGCTGGACGAACGGCGATGCCGGCAACTCGCATACCGCGACCGCCTACCATCCGGCGAACTTCGACCGGCCGCGGCGGATCCCGGCGGCGGCGGCGCCCTGGGATTCGGACTACCTGCTGCCCGACGAGGGCTTCGAAGTCACCCTGACGGCGGAGGGCGTCTACGACTACTATTGCGTGCCGCACGAGCACGCCGGCATGGTCGGCCGGATCATCGTCGGCGACCCGGACGCCGATGCCTGGATGCGGGACCCGGGGGCCGGCGCCGATCTGCCGGACGTGGCGCTGAACGGATTTCCGTCGGTGGCGGAGATCATGGGAAGGGGGATCGTGCGGTGGGCCTGACCGCCGCACGATCCGGGGAGGACCAGATGCACCAGGCTGCCGGCCTGCCCCTCGACCACGCCGCGCTCGACGACGCGGCGCTGGTCGAGTCCGCCCGATGTCGTGACGAGGCCGCGGTGCGGATCCTCGTCCGCCGCCACAACCGGCGGCTCTTCCGGGTGGCGCGAGGGGTGCTGCGCGACGACGCCGAGGCCGAGGACGTGGTGCAGGCGACCTACGTGCGCGCCTTCACCCGTCTCGAGGGGTTCCGCGGCGACGCCGCGTTCGGCACCTGGCTGACCCGCATCGCGCTGAACGAGGCGCTCGGCCGGCTGCGCCAGCGCCGGCCCCGTGCCGATCTCGAAACGCTCGACGCCGCCGTTGCCGAGGGAGGGAGCGTGATCGTGTTTCCCATGTCGCCGGCCCCCGCCGGCCCCGAGAGCGAGGCGGGTCGCGCCCAGGTTCGCCAGGTCCTGGAGCGCGCCGTGGACGAGCTGCCCGAGCCGTTCCGACTGGTCTTCGTCCTGCGCGAGATCGAAGGGCTGAGCACCGACGAGGCCGCAACGCTGCTCGCCATCCGCCCCGAGACCGTCAAGACCCGCCTGCACCGGGCGCGCCGGCTCCTGCGCGTCGCGATCGAACGCATGATGTCGGCGGGCTTCGGCGAGATCTTCCCGTTCGATGGCGCACGCTGCGTCCACATGGCGGACCGGGTCGTCGCGTGCCTGCGCGACCGGCAGGCAGGCAAGGGAGACGGGTAGCGCGCGCCGCCGGCGATGGCCGAAGTCACCCGATCTCGAAGTCCCCGGGCTGCGGCGGGGCGATGGGCGTGAACGTCGTCCGGTCGGGCTTGAGGTCGAGGAGCGGCGTGCCGTCGATGCAGTCGAGGCCGCGCACCAGAACCGTCGCGCCTTCGACGCCGACCAGCGTCGCGACGGCGCTGCCGATCGGGTTGGGCCGTACGGGCGAGCGGAGCGCGAAGGTGCCGCGCACCCGGCCGTCGTTCGCCGGGCTCTGCAGGACGAGGTCCCGCCGCGAGAGGTGCAGCCAGTAGAGCACCTCGATCCGCTCGAGCGCGTCGACTCCGGCGAGCGCCGCGTCCCAGGGCGGGAAGACCTCGATCCGGCAGACCGGCCCGTCGGGCCGGCCCTGGCGGGGAGCCATGAGCCGCGACGTCCACGGGGTGCGGATGCGCCCGATGAAGCCCACCGCCGCGTCGGCCGAGGGCGGGTCGACGGCGACCTCGCCGTTCCGGATCTCGCTCTCGCGTACCATCGGCATCCCCCGCGCCATGACCCATTGCTGAATAACCCGAACCGCGCCCGTCAGGGAGGGCCAATCGGGAGGGGCTGTCACGGCCCGAGGGACGGTCGATCCATCCACCGGCGGCGATCCCGCAGCCGACCCCGGCCGAAGCAGGCTGCCGCTGGCCAGGACGGTCCGCAAGCGTGCGGGTCGGACGCAGGCGCTCGCCGGCGCGGAAGGGCTTATCGTTCTCCCCGACGAGGCGACGACGTTGGGGCGGGGAGAACCGGTCGACTTCACGCCGCTCCGAGATGTCGGCCCGACGGGCCGAAGCCCTGCTTCGGCCGGGCCGTTCCCCGGAGC
>CAZEGY010000058.1:0-13297 GCA_964511815.1 uncultured Rhodovulum sp. | reverse complement strand
TCGGCCGGCGCCGGGACGGCGGGGGCGGGCTTGCGCTTCGGGCGCGTGCCCTCGGTCGCCTGGTAGCCGAGCCCCTGCATCAGCTTGGCGAACTGCTCGAGACCGAGGCCGGTGATCGAGAGCATGTCGGGCGTCGCCTCGAAGCCGCCGCGGGCGTCGAGGTTGCGGATGAGGTCGGCGAGGCGCTCGAGCATGTCGATGCGAATCGCCCGCTCGCCGGCGAGGCGATAGCCGGCGCGCGGATAGTAGCCCGCCGGCGCGCCCTTCACCGCCGGGACGGTGACGACCCCGGGCGGCGGCGCCTCGGGAAAGACCTCGTGCCCCGAGGCGAGCGACCACAGCACCAGCCGGAGCCGCGTCGGCGCCGGCTTCAGGAGCAGCGGCTGGAACACCGTGTACTGCCCGAAGCGGACCCCGTGCTTGCGCAGGCTCGCCCGCCCCTCCTGGTCGAGGCCCTTCACGTCCTCGGAAATCTCCGACCGCGGCAGCACGCCGAGCGCCTCGACGAGGCGGAAGGCGATGCCGCGCGCCATGCCGGTCAGGGTCTCGTCGTCGCGCATGGCGACGAGCGGGGCGAAGAGCGCGGCGATCTTGCGGTCGATCCAGTGCCCGAGGCGGCGCTTCACCCGCTCGGCGACGGCCGGGTCGGCGTCCTCGTCGACGAAGGGCTGGACCTGCGGGCTCAAGGGATCGGCGCCGGCGACGAGCTTGCCGACGGCGTGCTCGCCCCACATCAGGCCGCCCTGCTCGGTCACGTCGATCTCGGCGTCCGGGGCGTTGTAGAAGCGGTCCGCCCTGAGCGACAGCGCCGGGGCGAGCGCGGCGATCCCGGCGGCGCGCAGCGTCCGCGCCTGGTCGGCGTCGGCGGAGGGATCGAGGCGGAAGACGAAGCCTTCCAGCCGGCCGACGAACTGGTCGTCGATCGTGACCTCGCCGTTTTCGTTGACCGTGGCCACCAGGCCCTCCCTCTGCTTCAAGCGGCGCATCAGCACCGACGTGCGCCGGTCGACGAACCGTTGCGTCAGCTGCACGTGCAGCGCGTCGGACAGGCGGTCTTCTACCGCACGGGTTTCGTCGCGCCAATGGTCGGCGTCATCGATCCACCGCGGGCGCTGGGCGACGTAGGTCCATGTGCGGATATACGCCAACCGCTTCGACAGCGCGTCGATGTCGCCGTCGGTGCGGTCGATGCGCTCGATCTGCCGCGCCAGCCAGTCGGTCGGAATGCCGCGCCCGTCGTGGAGGAAGCGGAAGATCCGCGTGCAGAGGCGCGCGTGCTCGGAGAGCGTCACCTTGCGGAAGTCCGGGACCTGGCAGACCTCCCAGAGGAGCTTCGTGTCCGCCGCGTGCCGCAGCCGCCCGCCGACGTCGGGCATCGCCGCGAGCTCCTTCAGGGTCGCGAGGTCGTCCGCCTCCCGCGCCCGCTGGAGATCCGGCCGGTCCGGCCCGCGCTCGAGGCTGGCGATCAGCGTCCCCGGGCTGGCGAAATCGAGCGCCGAACTCCGCCATTGCAGGCGGTTCAGCGGCGGGAAGCGATGGTTCTCGATCGCCTCGACGACCTCGGGCTCGAGCGGCGACGCCTCGCCGGTGACCCCGAAGGTGCCGTCCGTGGTGTAGCGCCCGGCGCGCCCGGCGATCTGGGCGAGCTCGGAGGGCGTCAGGTGCCGGTGCCGCCGCCCGTCGAACTTGACGGTGCCGGCGAAGGCGACGTGGCCGATGTCGAGGTTCAGCCCCATCCCGATCGCGTCGGTCGCGACGAGGTGATCGACGTCGCCGTTCTGGTAGAGCGCGACCTGGGCGTTGCGCGTCCGCGGGCTGAGCGCCCCCATCACCACCGCCGCGCCGCCGCGCTGGCGGCGGATGAGTTCGGCGATGGCGTAGACGTCCTCGACCGAGAACCCGACGATCGCGCTCCGCGGCGGCATCCGGCTGATCTTGCGCGCGCCGGTGTAGGAGAGCGCCGAGAACCGCTCGCGCCGCGTCAGCAGCGAGCCCTCGACGAGACCGGCGATTCGCGCCCGCATCGTCTCCGCGCCGAGGAACAGCGTCTCGTGGAGGCCGCGGGCGTGGAGCAGGCGGTCGGTGAAGATGTGGCCGCGGTCGGGATCGCCGCAGAGCTGGATCTCGTCGACCGCGAGGAAGTCGGCGCCGATGTCGACCGGCATCGCCTCGACGGTGCAGACCCAGTACGCCGCCCGCGCCGGCACGATCCGCTCCTCGCCGGTGACGAGGGCGACGACCGACGGCCCGCGGAGCGCGACGATCCGGTCGTAGACCTCCCGCGCCAGCAGGCGCAGCGGCAGGCCGATGACGCCCGAGCGATGCGCGAGCATCCGCTCGATGGCGTAGTGGGTCTTGCCGGTGTTGGTCGGCCCGAGCACCGCGGTCACGCGCGCGCCGCGTCCGTCGAATGGCATCGCTCGGCCCTCCCCCGCGGCGCTCAGAGCTCGGCCGCGCCGGTCATCCGCTCGAGTCGGGCGATCGCCGCGTTCACGTCCGGCCGGTGCGGGTTCAGCGCGTGGACGGCCTCGAACGCCTTCAGCGCCATCTCCGGGCGGTCCATCGCCTCGAGGATGAAGCCGAGGCCGGAGAGCGCGCCGAAGTGCCGCGGCTCGAGGGCGAGGACGTGCTCGATGTCGGCCATCGACAGCGAGAACTCGCCCATGAGGTAGAACGCCGTCGCCCGGGCGTTCCAGCCCTCGGCGAAGTCGGGTGCGAGCTCGGTCAGCGCCGACAGGTGCTCGACCGCGGCGGCGTAGTCCTCGGTCTCCAGCGCCTCGCTGCCGCGGCGGAGCAGGAGGTCCATCGCCGGCGAGCCCGAGCGCGACCAGAGCCGGCCGATCTCGTCCTCGACCTTCTCCCAGTCCTCGCGCTCCGGCTCCCTGAGCTCGGCGAAGAGCGTGTCGAGCCGCGCCGCCCGCTCGGCCGCCGCTTCCGGCGTCGCCGGGTCGGGGGCCGCGGCGGCGCCGAGGCCGGGCAGGTTCGGGGCCAGGCGGGGCGCCTCGCCGGGGATGTCCCCGGGGGCGTCGCCGGGCGCCTGCGCACCCGTCTGCGCCCCGGCCGTCACCGGCAGGGCGACGAGCGCCGCGGCGATCGCGAGAGCCAGTTGCCGCTTTCGAAACCGGATCATGCATCCTAGATTAGTGATCCGAACCCGGAAATCGAGGGCCGAGGGGCCCACCGCGCGGAGAAACTGCATGAGCGATACCGTCGACGCCGCCGTGAAGGCGCTCGCCGCCCACCTCGAGGGGCGCGGGATGGAGGGGTCGGTGAAGTTCGTGATCGCTGACGAGGGCGCGGTGCGAATCGACGAGGGCGGGGTGACCGCCGACGACGCCGACGCCGACTGCACGATCACCGCCGACGCCGACACCTTCCAGGAGCTGCTCGCGGGCGAGCTCGACCCGACCGCCGCCTTCATGAGCGGGCGCCTCGCGGTCGAGGGCGACATGGGGCTCGCGATGAGGCTCGCCAGCGTCTTCGGATGACCGCCACGAGATGACCGCTACGCCTCCGCCGTTCCACGCCGAGATCGCCGACGCGCCCGCCGGTGCCGAGGCGCACTGGCTGACCGCCGACGACGGCACCCGCCTCCGCGCGGTGACGTGGGCGGCGGGCGACCGCGGCACCGCCGTCGTCTTTCCCGGCCGCACCGAGTTCGCCGAGAAGTACGGCCGCGTCGCCGGCCGGCTCGTCGAGCGCGGCTTCTCGGTCGCGGTCGTCGACTGGCGCGGCCAGGGCCTCTCCGACCGGCCGGCGGCCAACCCGATGCGCGGCCACGTCGAGGACTTCCGCGAGTACCAGCGCGACGTCGCCGCCCTCCTCGACCTCGTCGACGGCCTCGGCCTCCCCGGACAGCGGCTGATGGTCGCGCACTCGATGGGCGGCTGCATCGGCTTCCGCACCCTGCTCGAGCGGGCGGACTTCGGCGCGGCGATCTTCTCGGCGCCGATGTGGCACCTCCAGATGAAGGCGGCGACGCGCGAGCTCACCGCCCGCTTCACCCAGCTCGCCTACATGATGGGCTTCGGGATGCGGCTGATGCCCGGCACCCGCGAGCGGCCGACCGCCCTCGCCGTCGACTTCGAGAGCAACGCCCTGACCACCTGCCGCGACACCTTCGCCTGGTGCGTCGGCCAGATCGCCGCCCACCCCGAGCTCTCCCTCGGCGGCCCGTCGATGCAGTGGACGCGCGCAGCGCTCGAGGAGATGGCGCGGCTCTACATCGCGCCGTTGCCGAACCTGCCGGTCCTCACCCTCCTCGGCGGCGCCGAGAGCGTCGTCTCCGCCTCGGTCATCCGCACCCAGGTCGGCCAGATGGCCCAGGGACGCCTGCTCGAGCTCCCGGGGGCGAAGCACGAGATCTTCATGGAGCGCCCCGAGATCCTCGCCCGGGCCTGGCAGGGCATCGACGATTTCCTCGACTCAGGCGCCCGCCGCCTCGCGGCGACCGGATAGGCCGTCACGCCACCCCGGCGAGAAGCTCGAGCGCCGCGGCATGGAGCCGGGCGCCCCCGGCGGCGATCACCCGGCCGCCGCGGTGGGCCGGCCCGCCCGTCCAGTCGGTGTAGACGCCGCCCGCGGCCTCGACCACCGCCTGCGGACCCGCGATGTCGTAGGGATGGAGCCCGGCCTCGATCACGAGGTCGACCTGCCCGAGGGCGACGAGCGCATAGGCGTAGCAGTCGAAGCCGTAGCGCGTCAGCCGCACGCGGTCGCGCACCGCCTCGAACGCCGCCCGCTCCGCGGCCGTGCCGATCTCGGGAAAGGTGGTGTAGAGGATCGCGTCGCCGAGCCCGGCGCAGGCCCGGGTCGCGAGCGGCGTCGCCACCCCGTTGCGGACCATCGCCGCCCGGCCGAGGCCGCCGGTGAAGCGTTCGCCGGTGTAGGGCTGGTCGATGATCCCGAGGACCGGCCCCGCGCCGGCGTCGAGGCCGATCAGCGTGCCCCACGTCGTCGCGCCGCTGAGGAAGGCCCGCGTCCCGTCGATCGGATCGAGGACCCAGGCGAGCCCGGACCGGCCCTCCAGCGGCCCGAACTCCTCCCCGAGGATGCCGTCGTCGGGCCGGCGCTCTGCGAGGAGGGCGCGCATCGCGCGCTCCGCCTCGCGGTCGGCCTCGGTCACCGGGTCGAAGCCGATCGCGGCGTCGGGCCCGGCCTTGTTCTCCGCCCGCAGCGTCCGGCTCCGGAAGAGCGGCAGGCTGCGGGCAGCGGCGACGTCGGCCAGATCCTCCGCGACGCGCCAGAGCTCCGCCGCCAGTTCCGCCGATATCGCCAACCCGATCCCCTCCGTCAGACGATGCCCCGCACCCCCCGGGCGGGTGTCCGCGATGACGCGGACCTCGTCAAGCGGCGATCAGGCTACGTCGCTCAGGACGCGCGCCAGGTCGAACAGGCGACGACGCTGCGCCTCCGGAATCGCGTAGTAGGAGCGCACGAGCTCGAGCGCCTCCTTGTCGGCGAGCAGGTCGCCGCGCGGCACCTCGGCCGGCACCGGGGCGCTCCCCTCGGCGATGGCGTCGGGCTGCTCGTCGAAACCCTCGAAGAAGAAGCTGATCGAGACGCCGAGCGCCTGGGCGATGTCCCAGAGCCGGGAGGCCGAGATGCGGTTCATCCCGGTCTCGTACTTCTGGATCTGCTGGAACTTGATGCCGACGATGTCGCCGAGCTGCTGCTGGGTCATGCCGACCATCCACCGGCGATGACGAACCCGCTTGCCGACATGCACGTCCACGGGATGTTTCATTCTGCTGCTCCGCTTGAACTCGGGTACTGTCCTGCCAGCTACCATGCATGGACCGTGCCAACCGTTCAAACGGCGGATGAGATCCGCCAATCGCACTCAATCGGCGGTAATCTCCCGGAAATTCTCCGCCGAGGCGCACAATCGTAGGGTGAGTCCCGCGGCCTGCAAGCGGCTCGCGCACAACTTCGCCGTGAAATGCAAAGCCATCGTTGCAGAATGCGAATCGCGCAAAACGCGAATGGAGCGCCTTACGCGCCCGCTCCCCGCGACTGGCGCTTGCGCTCGTGGGGGTCGAGGAAGCGCTTGCGCAGGCGGATGTGGCGCGGGGTCACCTCGACGAGCTCGTCGTCCTCGATGTAGGCGATCGCCTGCTCGAGCGTCGGCCGCGCCGGCGGGGTCAGCACCACCGCCTCGTCCTTGCCCGAGGCGCGGACGTTGGTCAGCTTCTTGCCCTTGAGCGGATTGACCTCGAGGTCGTTGTCGCGGCTGTGCTCGCCGAGGATCATCCCCGAGTAGACCTGCTCGCCCGAGCCGATGAAGAACCGCCCGCGGTCCTCGAGGTTGAAGAGCGCGTACGGCACGCTCACCCCGTCCTCCATCGAGATCAGAACGCCGTTGCGCCGCCCCGGCACCGCGCCGCGGTGCGGCGCCCACGAATGGAAGACGCGGTTGAGGACGCCGGTGCCGCGGGTGTCGGTCAGGAACTCGCCGTGGTAGCCGATGAGCCCGCGCGAGGGGACGTGCGCGACGATGCGGGTCTTGCCGCCGGCGCCGGTGCGCATCTCGGCGAGCTCGCCCTTGCGCTGCGAGAGCTTGTCGACGACGACGCCCGAGAACTCCTCGTCGACGTCGACCGTCACCTCCTCGATCGGCTCGAGCCGCGCGCCGCCCTCGTCGCGGAACAGCACCCGCGGCCGGCTGACCGAGAGCTCGAAGCCCTCGCGGCGCATGTTCTCGATCAGCACGCCCATCTGGAGCTCGCCGCGGCCCGAAACCTCGAAGGCCTCGCCGCCCGGCGTGTCCGCCACCCGGATCGCCACGTTCGACTCGGCCTCGCGCATCAGCCGCTCGCGGATCACCCGGCTCTGCACCTTGTCGCCGTCGCGGCCGGCGAGGGGCGAGTCGTTGATGCCGAAGGTGACGCTGATCGTCGGCGGATCGATCGGCTGCGCCGGAACCGGCGCGGAGACCGCGAAGTCGGCGACGGTGTCGGCGACCGTCGCCTTGCTCATGCCGGCGAGGCTCACGATGTCGCCGGCCTCGGCGACCTCGATCGGCTGGCGGGTCAGCCCGCGGAAGGCGAGGATCTTCGAGACCCGGAAGCGCTCGATCTCCGCGCCGTCCCGCGACAGCGCCTTCACCGTCTGCCCGGCCTTGACCCGCCCGGTCTCGATCCGCCCGGTGAGGAGCCGCCCGAGAAACGGGTCCGCGGCGAGCGTCGTCGCCAGCATCGAGAAGGGCGCGTCGACCTGGGCGAGCTGCTTCGGCGCCGGCACGTGGTCGAGCACCATCCGGTAGAGCGCCGTCAGGTCCTTCCGCGGCCCGTCGAGCTCGGCGTCGGCCCAGCCCGAGCGCCCCGAGGCGTAGAGCACCGGGAAGTCGAGCTGCCCCTCGTCGGCGTCGAGCGTCACGAAAAGGTCGAAGACCTCGTCGAGCGCCCGGTCGGGCTCGGCGTCGGGCTTGTCGACCTTGTTCAGCACCACGATCGGCCTGAGCCCGAGCGCCAGCGCCTTCGCCGTCACGAACTTGGTCTGCGGCATCGGCCCCTCGGCCGCGTCGACGAGGAGCACGACCCCGTCGACCATGCCGAGGATGCGCTCGACCTCGCCGCCGAAGTCGGCGTGGCCCGGGGTGTCGACGATGTTGATCCGGTGCCCCTCCCAGTCGACGCTCGTCGCCTTGGCGAGGATGGTGATGCCGCGCTCGCGCTCGAGGTCGTTCGAGTCCATCGCCCGCTCGACCGTCGCCTGGTTGTCGCGAAACGTCCCCGACTGCTTCAGGAGCGCGTCGACGAGCGTCGTCTTGCCATGATCGACGTGCGCGATGATCGCGATGTTCCGGATATCCATGCGGGTGGTCCTTGGCTCGGGCCCTCCGCCCGCGCCGCCGCCTTAGTCGCAGAGGCGCGGAAACGCAACCGACGACCGCCCGCGGCCAGACCCCCGGCCAGACCCCGGCCAGACCCCCGGCCAGCCGGAGGACGCTGACCGGAGCGGGCAGGCCGGCCGCGGCCGGTTCCCTCCGGAGCGGAATCGTGGTCTGTCGTCGCGTCGAAGCGACAGGGGGAAGCGATGCGCGCGATGCAGGTCACCGGGCTCGGGGAGCCGCTCCGCCTCGCCGACGTGCCCGTGCCCGAGCCCGGCCCCGGCGAGGTCCTCCTCCGCGTCGCCGCCTGCGGCATCAACTTCGCCGACACGCTGATGGTCGCCGGCCGCTACCAGGAGAAGCCGCCGCTCCCCTTCGCCCCCGGTCTCGAAGTCGCCGGCACCGTCGCCGCCGCCGGCCCCGGCGCGGTCGCCGGCGCCCTCTCTCCCGGCACCCGCGTCGCCGCCCTCGTCCCGGCCGGCGGCCTCGCCGAGTACGTCGCCGTCGCCGCGGCGCGCTGCACGCCCGTCCCCGACGCGATGCCCGACGACGTCGCCGCCGCCTTCCCGATCGCCTACGGCACCAGCCACGTCGCCCTCGCCTGGCTCGCGCGCCTGCGGCCGGGCGAGACCCTCGTCGTCACCGGCGCCGCCGGCGGCGTCGGCCTCACCGCCGTCGAGATCGGCGCGCTCCTCGGCGCCCGCGTCATCGCCGTCGCCCGCGGCGAGGCCAAGCGCGCCGTCGCCGCCGCCGCCGGGGCGGCGCACACCCTCGACGCCGCCGACGACCTGCGCAGCGCGCTCCGCGCCCTCGGCGGCGTCGACGTCGTCTACGACACCGTCGGCGGCCCGGGTTTCGACGCCGCCCTCCGCGCCACCCGCCCGGGCGGACGCCTGCTGCCGATCGGCTTCGCCGGCGGCGCGGTGCCGCAGATCCCCGCGAACCTCCTGCTCGTGAAGAACCTGACCGCGATCGGCTTCTACTTCGGCGCCTACGCCGCGCTCCGCCCCGAGGTGGTGCGCGCGAGCTTCGCCACCCTCTTCGCCTGGCACGGGGCAGGGCGCCTCCACCCCCACGTCAGCCACGTCCTGCCGCTCGCCGAGGCCAACGCCGCCCTCGACCTCCTCCGCCGCCGCGAGGCCACCGGCAAGGTGGTCGTCCGTATCTGACCGTTCCCGTACCCGACTACTCGGCCGCGAGGCAGTCGGCGACGCCGTAGGCCTGCCGCAACAGCTCGGCGAGCCGCCGCGCCACCGGCGCGCGCACGCCCTCGCCGACGTACATGTTGACGAAGTGCTCGGGCAGCTCCGGCAGCGCCCCGCCGTGGCGGACCGCCTCCGAGTGCGCCGGCACCGCGCTCGCCATCTGCACGCTGACCGCGAGGTCGGCGGCGACGCTCGCCTCGACGGCGGCCGGCGAGATCGAGTCGACGACGAGCTCCCACGGCACCCCGGCCGCCTCGAGCGCGTCGAGCGCCGGGCGCTTGAAGACGCAGTGCCCGCACGAGCCGAAGCGCAGCGGCCGCGCCTTCCACGCCTGCCCGCCCTGCGCCCCGGTCCAGACCAGCGCCTCGCGGGTCAGCGTCTCGCCGCCCGGCCCGACGCCGGCCTCGGTCGTCATGATGATGTCCATCTCGCCCCGGGCGAACAGCTCGCGGAGCCCGCTCGTGTAGAGCGAATGGAGCTGGAGCTTCACCCGCGGATACTCGGCCGAGAACTGGCGCAGCACCCCGGGGACGTGCGGATAGATGATGTCGTGCGGCACCCCGAAGTCGAGCGTCCCCTCGAAGGCGGGATGGGTCAGCCGCCCCCACGCCTCGTCGTTGAGCGCCAGCAGCCGCCGGGCGTAGGCGAGGAGCTGCTCTCCCTGGGCGGTGAGCGCGATCGTCCGCGCCGAGCGGTCGAGGAGCGCGAGCCCGAGCGACTCCTCGAGCCGCTTGAGCTGCATCGACACCGCCGACTGGGTGAGGTTGAGGAGCGCCGCCGCCCGCGTCACACCGCCGGCATCGGCGACGGCGGTGAACGAGCGCAGCGCGGTGAGGTCGAGATTGCGTGGCATATCACGATCCTTGATGCTACGCGCCACATTTATTCGTTTCACCTATGATCAGTCAAGCCTTATGTATTCCGTGCGCTGATGATTCAGCCACGAAAGCTCACCCCCGATGATGGAGCATCGTCATGCCTGCCACCGCCGTCCTGCGCCCCGCCCGTTTCGCCCGGCCGCGCCTCACGGTGCGCGGCGTTCTGGCGCGCCTCGCCCGCTACGACGCGCTCTACCGCAGCCGCATGGCGCTGATGGCGATCGACGACCACACCCTCCGCGACATCGGCCTGACCCGCGCCGACATCGACGCCGAGCTGAGCCGCCCGCTGGGCCGGTAGGGTTGCCGTCCCCGGCCGACGGGCGTACCACGCCCGCCGTCCAGGCCGGGAGCCCCGAGGTGAACACGACGCGCGACCGAGATACCGGGGCCTCGGGCCCGACCTTCGTCCTCGTCAATCCGCAGATGGGCGAGAACATCGGCGCCGCCGCCCGGGCGATGTGGAACTTCGGCCTCGACCGCCTGCGCCTCGTCGCCCCGCGCGACGGCTGGCCGAACCCGAAGGCCGACGCGATGGCGAGCGGCGCCGCCCACGTCGTCGCCGAGGCCACGGTGGTCGCCACCACCGCCGAGGCCTGCGCCGACCTGACCTGCGTCTTCGCCACCACCGCCCGCGAGCGGGCGCTGACCAAGCTCGTCCTCACCCCCGAGCGGGCGATGGCCGAGGCCCGCGCCCTCGTCGCCGCCGGCGAGCGCGTCGGCGTCCTCTTCGGCGCCGAGCGCGCCGGGCTCGGGACCGAGGACATCGTCCGCGCCAACGCGGTGATCACCGTGCCGGTCAACCCGGCGTTCGGCTCGCTCAACCTCGCGCAGTGCGCGCTCCTCGTCGCCTACGAGTGGCGCCGGTCCGCCGGCGACGCCGAGGCCGCCGACTACCGCCTCGGCGGTGGCCGCCGCGCCGCCGGCCACGAGGTCGACCGATTCGTCACCCACCTCGTCGAGCGCCTCGACGCCGCCGGCTTCTTCTTTCCCGAGGCGAAGCGCCCGTCGATGGTCGCGAACCTCGAAAACCTCTTCCGCCGCGCCCCCCTCACCGACGCCGACGTCCGCACCCTCCACGGCATCGTCCGCGCGCTGGCGACGAAGCCCCGCGAATAGCGTCCTTCCGGGACCCTCAGGCGCGGATGCTCGCGAGGTTGTGGACGTGGACATGCTCGCCCGGCGCCGCCGCGGCGGTCATGCGGCCGATCACCTCGCCGTGCTTGCGCACCGCCGTGCCCGCGGGCAGCGCCCGCACGGCGATCTTGTGGCCGAGGGGCAGCGCCGCCGCCGTGGCGAGCGCGCCGCCGACCCCGTCGCCGCCGGCGTCGCCGACGATCTCGACCGCCTCGCCGGCCGCGGCGGGCTCGACGAGGACGGCGACGTCGTCGCCCGGATGGAGGAGGACCGCCCGGCTCAAGCCGTCGCCTCCCCGGGCAGGCGGACGCTGACCCCGGCGGCGTCCTCGCGGAGCTTCAGCACCGCGCCGACGTCGGCGTCGGCATAGCCCTTGTCGATCGCCTCCGCGAGCGTCGCGACCGTCGCCGCCCCGATCGGCGCCTCGAGCCCGAGGTCCGCGTTCATCGCCATCGCGAGGCGGCAGTCCTTGTGGGCGAGCCTGACCATGAAGCCCGGCGCGAAGTCCCCCTTGAGCGCCCGGTTGTGCATGGCGACGGCGAGCTGCTGGTTCCACGCCATCGTCGTCCTGAGAACGCTGACCATCGTCTCAAGCGACAGCCCGGCCTTCGCCCCGGCGACGAGCGCCTCCGAACTCGCGGCGATGAGCACGCTCGCCAGGAGGTTGTTCGTCAGCTTCATCGCCTGGCCCATGCCGAGGTCGCCGCAGCGGATCAGGCTCTCGCCCATGCACTCGAGCACCGGGCGCACCCGCTCGATCACCGCCGGGTCGCCGCCGATCATCAGCGTCGACGTCCCGGCGACGGCATGCTCGACGGTCTTGCCGACCGGGCTGTCGAGCATCGCCGCGCCCTTCGCCGCCACCTTGGCGCCGACGCGCTTCGTCGTCTCGGGGTCGATCGTGCTCATGTCGACGTAGACCGCACCGGGCCGCAACCCGGCGAGGATGCCGTCCGCCCCCTCCGCCGCCGCCTCGACGTCGGGCGCGTCGGGCAGGCTGGTGATGACCACGTCCGACGCCGCCGCCACCTCCCGCGGGCTCGCCGCCGCCGTCGCGCCCGCGGCGACGAGCGCGGCGACGGCCCTGTCGCTGATGTCGTGGACGGTGAGCGCGTGCCCGCCCTTCAGCACGTTCCGCGCCATGGGACCGCCCATGGTCCCGAGCCCGATGAATCCGACCGATGCCATTCTCTCTGTCCTTCCGGTATGCGCCGGCCCCCGCCGGGGGCCGGCCGTCAGCGGTCAGCCCGCCGTCGTCCAGGCGTCCATCTGCCAGACCGGCAGCCCGCGGAGGTCGTTCGCGGCCGGGTCGGTGAAGCCCGCCGCGTCGGGAACCGAGCTCGTCGACGCATAGGCCCTCTCGTTGATCGGCGCGGCCTTGGCGAAGGCGCCCTTGACCTGCTCGCCGGTGAGCGGCTCGGGGATGATCTTGCCCGCGACCATGTAGTCGGAGATCTGGCGGATCGCGGCGGCGTCGCCCTCGGTCGGCCAGATCCAGCCGCGCTGGATCAGCACCTCGTCGCCGACGACCTTCGCCCCGAGCTCGGGCGGCAGCTCCCAGTACTTCTTCACCATGTCGGAGACCGCCTCCGGCTCCTCCTGCTTCAGCGCCTCGACCGCGCGCTGGCTGGCGACGAGGAAGGCCTCGCCCACCGCCGCCTGCTCGCCGACGATGGCATCGGTGCAGATCCAGAACGACCGGTGCAGATAGTAGCCGTCGGGATAGAACGCCGACTGCCTCACCCCCGGCAACTCGTGCCCCGCCCCCTCGCCGGCCGGGCCGCTGTAGCCGTCCTCGGTGAAGCCGAAGGAGTTGACGATCCCCTTCACCCCGATCTCGGCCTGCGCCTTGAGGAACGCCGGATAGATCGCGATCGCCGCGTCCATGCCCGAGGGCACCGAGGCCGCCTGCGCCTGCGTCGGGGTGTTGACGATGGTGATGTCGAACGCCTTCGGATCGGCGTTGCCGAGCTCGTGCAGGAGCATCTGCGAGAAAGCGTTGAACGGATCGCCGCCGACCAGCGCCCCGACGGTCTTGCCCTTGAGGTCGTCGAGCCTGGTGATCTCCGAATCCTTCGGCACCGCCACCACGAAGCGCAGGTGCCCCTCGCCGACGGTGAGCACGTTGATCGGCTGTTGCTGCGCCAGCAGCCGGACGATCGGCGTGTTGCCCCACATGCCGATGTCGAGGTCGCCGGCGAGGAAGGCCTCGACCTGCGGCAGCGCCGAGGGATAGTCGCGCCAGT
>CAZEGY010000057.1:0-13477 GCA_964511815.1 uncultured Rhodovulum sp. | reverse complement strand
TAGGGAATCGGCGTGAACTCGAGCTGGTCCAGCGGGACGACCTTGTCGGTGCGGGTCATCTTGTACTCGGTCTCGGGCCCGAGCCACTTGTTCCAGAGCTCGTTGATCTGGCCGGCCTCGTCCATGGCGAGGAGCGTCTCGTTGACCTTGGCGAGCAGCGCGGGCTCGCCCTGCTTCATGCCGATGCCGATCGGCTGGTAGACCATCGGCTCCTCGATCATCTTCAGCGGAACGCCCTTGGTCTGGGACTCGTTGACGAGCTTGGTGATCGTCATGGTGTTCGCCACCATGCCGCGGGCCTTGCCCTGCTGCACGGCCATGAAGGCCGAGCCGGTGTCCTGGAAAGTGAGGGGGTCGGACTCGTTGAGCTTGATCGCCATCTCCGAGGTCGAGCCCTTGGTCGAGGCGAGGCGCTTGCCGGTGAAGTCCGCCTTGGCCGTTCCCGGGTCGTCCGCCTTCACCGCCAGCATCTCCTTGGCGAGGTAGTAGGGGTCGGAGAACTGGATCTGCTCGGCGCGGCTGAGGGTGTAGGCGAGGTTGGCGATCGTCAGGTCGACGCCGCCGAGCTTCACTTCCGGCACGCGGGCCTCGACCGAGAGCGGGCGGATCTCGGGCGTCACGCCCCAGCGCTCGGCGATCGCCTTGCACATGTCGACGTCGAAGCCGACCATCTCGCGCGTGGTCGTGTCGGGCGCGGCGAAGGGCGGCACGTCGGCGAAGGTGCCGCAGCGCAGCACCTTGGCACCCATGATGTCGTCGAGTTGGTCGGCATGGGCCGCACCCGTGGCCACGAGGGCGGCGAGCGAGACGGAAAGGGCGAGGGTCTTCAGCATTCGATATCCTCCTTGTTGGTTTTCAGTGGCGCAGATCGGACAGGAACCGCTGCGCCCGCGGATGCTTGGGCGCGCGGAAGAAGGTCTCGGGGTCGGCTGTCTCGAGGATCTCGCCCGCATCCATGAACCAGACGCGGTCGGCGACGTCGCGGGCGAAGCCCATCTCGTGGGTGACGCACATCATCGTCATGCCGTCGGCGGCGAGGCCCTTCATCACCGCCAGCACCTCGCCGACCATCTCGGGGTCGAGCGCGCTCGTCGGCTCGTCGAAGAGCATCGCCGGCGGCTCCATGGCGAGGGCGCGGGCGATCGCGACGCGCTGCTGCTGGCCGCCGGAGAGCTGGCCGGGGTAGGCTTCGGCCTTGTGGGCGAGGCCGACGCGATCGAGGAGCTTCATCGCTCTCTCGTGGGCGACCTCGCGCTTGACGCCGTTGATCTTGATCGGCGACAGCGTGATGTTCTCGAGCGTCGAAAGGTGCGGGAAGAGGTTGAAGCTCTGGAAGACGAAGCCGATGTGGCTGCGCAGCTGGTTGAGCTCGCGGCGGCTCATCGCGGCGTGGACGTTCCTGCCGTCGAAGAGGATGGCGCCGGAGTTGATCTCCTCGAGCCGGTTGACGGTGCGGATCAGCGTCGACTTGCCCGAGCCCGAGGGACCGCAGACCACGACCACCTCGCCGCGCTTCACCTCGGCGTCGATGTCGGTCAGCGCCTGGTACTCGCCGTACTTCTTGTTGACCTTCTCGAACTTGATCATGGGCGTCGCTCCCGGGGAGGTGGCGGGGGTCATGGCTCGGCGGTGAGGGCGCGGACGCCCATGGCGGGGGGCAGCGGCGGGGAGCCGCGGCCGGCGCGCTTGTCGGAGATCCGGCGCTCCAGCCAGATCGCGGCGCGGGTCAGGCTCCAGCAGATCACGAAGTAGATGATCGCGAGGATGAAGAAGACCTCGAAGGGCTGGGTCAGCAGCTGGTTGTTGATCTGGTTCGCCGCGAAGGTAAGCTCGGGGACGTTGATGACGTAGCCGAGGGTCGTCTCCTTGATGGTCGAGACGAACTGGCTGAGGATGCTCGGGATCATGTTGTAGAGCGCCTGCGGCAGGATCACCCAGGCCATCGCGCCGAGGTGGGAGTGCCCGAGCGAGCGTGCCGCCTCCATCTGGCCGCGGCCGAGGGCGACGATGCCGCCGCGGACGATCTCGCTGAGGAAGCACCCCTCGTAGATGACGAGCGTGATGAGCATCGCCAGGAACCCCGGAACCCGGGTCCCGAAGATGAGCGGCGTCGCGAAGTAGACCCAGAAGATCAGCATGAGCAGCGGCACGCCGCGGGCGAAGTAGACGAGGGCCGTCGACGGCCAGAACAGCAGGCGCCAGTGCGAGAGGCGCGCGAGCGCGATCATCACGCCGACGGGGAAAGCGAGGAGGATCGACAGGACCGAGAGGATCAGCGTCGCGGCGACGCCGCCGAGCGGGCCGTTCGGAAACTGGCCGACGAGAAGCAGCAGCCAGTTGTCGCGGACGATGGTGATGATGTCGCCGATCATGTCAGCGTCCCGTCCGAGCGGCGCGCGCCTGGAGCGCGGCGCCGACAGCCATCAGGACCAGCGAGATGGCGAGGTAGAGGACCGTCGCGATCGTGTAGGCCTCGAAGACCCGGAAGCTCAGGCTCTGCACCTCCTGCACCGCGTGGGTGAGCTCGGAGACGCCGATCGCCATGGCGAGGCTCGAGTTCTTGAAGAGCGAGACGGTGTGGTTGATGAGCGCCGGCAGCGCATTCCTGACCGCCTGCGGCATCATCACGTAGCGCATCGCCGAGACGTGACCGTGGCCGAGCGCCTTCGCGGCCTCCGCCTGGCCGGCGGGGATCGAGCGGAGGCCCGAGCGCAGATCCTCGGAGAAGTAGGCCGCCTGGCAGAGGCCGAGCGCGACGATCGCGAAGATCGTCTCGCCGTCGTGGTCGGTCAGCCAGTACTGGAGCGCGGTCGGCAGCAGCGCCGAGATGCCGAAGTACCAGAGCATGAGCTGGACGAGCGTCGGCACGTTGCGGTGGTAGGAGATGTAGGCGGTCACGACCGCGTTCGGCAGGCGGCCGGGGAGCTGGCGGACGACGAGGAGCAGGATGCCGAGGCTCATGGCGAGGAGCCACGAGCAGACGAAGACGATGAAGGTGAACCGGACGCCTTCCCGGAGCATCGCCGCGTAGTCGGCGTTCCCGAGGATCTTCCAGAGGTCGAACCCTTCCATCCCCCCGGCCTCAGGCGCTTGCGGTGGCGGGCGTGGCGACGGAGTCGGGCCGCGCGGTCTGGAGGCCACCGGGCACCTGCAACGTCGGGGTGATCTCCATGTGGCCGATGTTGACGGCGACCGGCGCAGCGATCGCGAAGGCGATCGCCTCGGCGATGTCCTTGGCCTCCGGCAGCTCGAAGCCGTCGAGGAACTTCGCGCGGATCTCCGGGCTGTCGCCGTGGACGTGGGCGAAGATGTCGGTGGCGACGCGGCCCGGGCAGATCTCGGTGACGCGGACCCGGCGGCCGAAGACGTCGATGCGGAGCTGGCGGGAGAGCATGCTCACCGCTGCCTTGGTGGCGTGGTAGATCGAGTTGCCGCCGAAGTTGTAGGCGCCGGCGATCGAGGAGATGTTGACGACGTGGCCGCGGTCGCGGGCGACCATGCCGGGCACGACGAGGCGGCAGAGGTGGAGGACCGCGCGCAGGTTGACGTCGACGAGGAGGTCGATGTCGGCGGCGTCGCCGTTCAGGAGGCCCTTCGGCCTGTCGACGCCGGCGTTGTTGACGAGGATGTCGAACTCGGTGGCGGCGGCGAGCTCGGCCAGCGCCGCGGTGTCGGAGACGTCGATCACGTGGGGGATGCAACCGGTGCGCTTCGCGAGGTCGGCCAGCGCCACGGTGGAGCGGGCGAGCGCGTGAACCTCGATCCCTTCGCGGGCGAGGCGCTCGACGATGGCCGCGCCGATGCCGGAGGAGGCGCCGGTGACAAGAGCGGTCCGGTAGTCTGAGAACGGCATGACGACCCCCTTCTGTTGCTCCGATGGTGAGGCCTGCGGGCAAGCGGCGCCAACACGGATTGTCTCTGTAGCCATAAGCGGCACTTATGTTCGGGCGCTCAATCCTTGTGCACCTGCGAAATGGGCGTGACCGCCCAGCCCCTGTCCTCGACGAGCTTCCGCAATGACCTGGCGAGCGCGACCGCACCCGGCGTGTCGCCGTGCAACAGGATGCTCTCGGGCTTCGCCGGAAGCAGCGCGCCGTCCCAGGTTTCGACGACGCCCTCCTCCAGCAGCCGCGCGACCCGCGCGAGAACCGCGGCTTCGTCGTGGATCACGGCGCCGGGCTTGCCGCGCGGCACGAGCAGCCCGTCGCGGTCGCAGGCGCGGTCGGCGAGGAAGGTCGTCGCCACTCGCAGACCGCAGCGCGCCGCGGCCTCCTCGATGGCACGGCTCGGGGAGGAGGAGATGGTCAGGCCCGCGTCGAAGCGGGCGACCGCCTCGACGAGCGGCCCGGCCATCGCCGGATCGGCGGCGGTCATGTTGCCGAGCCCGCCGTGGAAGCTCATGTGCGTCATCCGGTGGCCGGCGGCGCGGGCGATGCCGGCGAGGGCGCCGAGCTGGTAGGTGACCATCGCCGCGAGCTCGGAGGGCGGGATCTGCATCTGGCGCCGGCCAAAGCCCTGACGGTCGGGAAAGCCGACATGGGCGCCGACGTCCACGCCGCGCTCGGCCGCGATGCGGACGGTGCGCTCCATGATGACCGGATCGCCGGCGTGAAAGCCGCAAGCGACGTTGGCCGAGGAGACGAGGGAGAGCAGCGCGTCGTCGTCGCCCATGGTCCAGGGGCCGAAGCCCTCGCCGAGATCCGCGTTGAGGTCGATCCGCATGGCCCCTCCTCAGTCGTGTGGCAGGAAATCGAACAGGCGGTCGCCGTAGCCGACGAGCGCGCCCTCCTCGGGGATCGCCGCGACGATCACGCCGTCGGCCGGCGCCGCCACCGGCGTCAGGAGCGACCCGACCCGGAGGAGCGCGATCATCTGCCCGGCGACCACCGCCTCGCCGTCGGCGGCGAGCGGCTTGTCGTGGAGCGGGTGGGTGCGCAGGAAGGCTCCGAGCGCCGGAGCGGTCACGGGCACGAGCTCGGCCTCGGGCCCCGAGGCTTCGCGGGCAGCGTCCGCCGGAGCGGCGCCGCGCACGAGCGCGACGGCGTAGTCCGGTCCGGTCAGCTCCAGCCGGGCGATGCCGGTCGCGGCCATCTCGGCGGCAAGGGCCGCAAGGTCCCGTGGGCGCATCACGCTGTCCTCCGTGCGCGCAGGAGGCCGCCGACGCGACGCACCTCCGCCAGCCAGCCGTCGATCGCCTCCCGCGCAGCGAGTGCCGCGTCCCAGTCGACGCGGAGGAAGCGGAAGCGGGTGCCGATCGGCATCTGCCCGAGGCGCCAGAGATCGGCCTCGATGACGGTGCCGACCTTCGGGTAGCCGCCCGAGGGCTGGGCGTCGCACATCTGCACGATCGGCTGGCCGCTGTGGGGAACCTGGATGACGCCCGGCACGATGCCGTGCGAGCGGGTCTCGAGCGGAGCCCGGAGCTCGACCCCCGGCCCGGCGAGGCGGAAGCCGTAGCGGTCGCTCTGCGGGGTGATCTTCCACGGCTCGGCCCAGAAGCGGCTGAGCGAGGCGTCGGTGAAGGCGCCGTATTCGGCGGCCGGCAGCACCCGCACCGCCGGCAGGCCGTCGGCCTCGAGCGGCAGCGCGAGACCGGGCGGCACGACGCCGGCGACGAGTGCCGCCCCCGGGGCGCCGCCGGCCGGCAGGCGGTCGCCCTGGCGCAGCATCCGGCCGTCGAGGCCGCCGATGGCGCCGCGGAGCTGGGTACTGCGCGAGCCGAGCACCATCGGGACGTCGACTCCGCCGGCGACGGTGAGATAGGCCCGCGCCCCGCGCCAGCGTCCGGCCTGCGGCAGGCCGAGGCGGAGCACCTGCCCGGCACGGGCAGCGGCGCTCGCCCATGGCAGGAGCGGCACGCCGTCGAGGGTCGCGGCGCAGTCGGCGCCGGTGAGGGCGAAGGCGAGGTCGGCGTCGAAGCGGATCTCGAACGGAAAGACCTGCGCCTCGACGCCGGCGGCATCCTCGGGGTTGCCGAGGAGCAGGTTGCCGACGAGGAGCGCGAGCCGGTCCATCGCCCCGGCGGTGCCGACACCCCAGCGCACGGCCTCGAAGCGGCCGAGGTCCTGGACGCTGGCGAAGGCGCTCTGGGAGAGGATCTCGATCACGTGCGGATCTCCGCGACGGTGAAGACGATGCTGTCCCCCGGCTGGAGCAGAGCCGGGGGATCGCGGGTGGCGTCGAAGAACACCATCTCGGTCGTGCCGATCGTGTTCCAGCCGCTCGGTCCGTCCGAGGCCGAGACGCCGGTCTGCGCGCCGCCGATCGAGACCGCGCCGCCGGGGATGCGGATCACCGGCACCTTGCGCCGCGGGGTGGCGATACGCGGGTCCATGCCGCCGAGGTAGCAGTAGCCCGGATGGCTGCCGAGCGCGTAGACAGGGTAGACCGGGGCCGCGTGGATCGCGATGATCTCCTCGACCGAGAGCCCGGTGTGGGCGACGACGTCTCCCATGTGCGGGCCGCCCTCACCGCCGTAGGTGACGGGGAGTTCGACCACGCGCCCGTCCAGCGGCATGGCCTTCGCCTCGCTCCAGGCTCCGAGGAGGCGGGTCTCGAGCGGCTCGAGGTATCTCGGCGGCGCCGCGAAGCTCAGGAGCAGATTGTTGACGCCGGGGACCGCCTCGCGCACTTCCGGCCATCCGGCCGCCTCGCGCGCCAAGGCCCAGATGCGCTGCTGGTTGGCGAGCGTGGTCTCGCCCGGGGCCTCGAAGAGCAGCGCGCTCGTCCCGAGGCAGCTCACGGCCGGTGCCTGCGTCATGCCGCGGACTCTCCTTTCAGCATCCGTTCGAGGTGGTGGATGTCGACGCCGCCAGCGGCGAAGCCCGCGTCCGCGACGATCCGCGCGTGCAGCGGCAGGTTGGTGGCGACCCCCTCGATCCGCGCCTCGGCGAGCGCCGCCCGGAGGCGGGTCAGCGCCTCGTCGCGGGTGGCCCCGTGGGCGATGATCTTGGCGATCAGCGAGTCGTAGTAGGGTGGCACCTTGCCGCCCGCGGCCATGTGGCTGTCGACGCGGATCCCCGGCCCGCCCGGCATCTCGAAGCGCGTCACCGTGCCGGGCGACGGCGCGAAGCTCGTCGGATCCTCGGCGTTGATCCGCGCCTCGAAGGCGTGGCCGACACAGGCCACGTCCTCCTGCCGGAACGAGAGCGGCAGGCCCTGCGCCACGCGGATGCCCTCGCGGACGATGTCGATCCCGGTCGTCTCCTCGGTGATCGGGTGCTCGACCTGGACGCGGGTGTTCATCTCGATGAAGGCGAAGATGCCGTCCTCGTAGAGGAACTCGAAGGTCCCCGCCCCCTCGTAACCGATCAGCCGGCACGCCTCGGCGCAGCGCGCCCCGGTCTCGGCGACGTGTGCGGGGTCGAGGCCCGGCGCCGGCGCCTCCTCGAGCACCTTCTGGTGCCGCCGCTGCAGCGAGCAGTCGCGGCTACCGAGCCAGACGGCGTTGCCGTGGCGGTCGGCGAGCACCTGGATCTCGACGTGGCGGGGGTGGATCAGGAACTTCTCGACGTAGATCTGGGGGTTGTTGAACGCCCGCCGCGCCTCCTCGCGGGTGACGCTCAAGGCCTCGGCGAGGCCGGCGGGCTCGGTCACGACGCGCATGCCCCGGCCGCCGCCGCCGCCAGCGGCCTTGAGGATCACCGGATAGCCAAGGGCCTCGACAATGGCGCGCACGGCGTCGGGGTCTTCGGGCAGGCCGGCGTCGGGGCCCGGCACGCAGGGGACGCCCGCCTTCAACATCGCCGACTTGGCGGCGACCTTGTCGCCCATGATGCGGATGCAGTCGGCTCTCGGGCCGATGAAGGCGATGCCGGCGCGCGCCACCGCCTCGGCGAAGTCGGCGTTCTCGGACAGGAAGCCGTAGCCGGGATGGATCGCCCCGGCCCCGGTCGCCTCGGCGGCGAGCAGGATCGCCGCGGGGTCGAGGTAGGACCGCGCCGCCGCGGCCGGGCCGATGCAGACGGCGGTGTCCGCGAGCCGCACGTGCGGCGCGTCGCGGTCGGCCTCGGAGTGGGCGGCGACGGTGCGGAGGCCGAGGGCCCGGGCGGCGCGGTGGATGCGGAGCGCGATCTCGCCGCGGTTGGCGATGAGGACGGTGTCGAACATGGCGCTTACCCGATCCTGAGGAGAAGCTGGCCGGCGTCGACCTCGTCGCCCGAGGCGACGAGGATCGCCTCGACCGTGCCGGCGCGCTCGGCCCGGATCTCGTTGAAGACCTTCATCGCTTCGATGACGGCGACCACGGCGCCCGCCTCTACGCGCGCGCCGACGGTGACGAAGGGCGGCGTGCCGGGGTTCGGGCTCAGGTAGACGAGGCCGGCCAGCGGCGCGCGGACGCCGCTGTCGGCAGCTGCCGCAGACCCCGCAGGACGCTCCCTCGCAGCCGTGCGTCCCCGAGCGGGCCGGTCGCCGGCGGGCGCCGCCTCGGCGACGCCGCCGTCAGCGGAGCGAACGAGGTGCAGCGTCCACTCGCCGCGCGTAAGGCGCATTTCCGCGAGGTCGGACGCGGCGAACGCCGCCATCAGCTCCTTGATCTCGTCGAGATCCATCGGGCGCCCCCTTGATCCGTTGCCGGGAGCGTAGCGGAGCCGGCCACGGCCGCGCCAAGATGGATCGTCTCTGCCTCGATAAGCCTCTCTTATGTCCGCCGGGCGCCCTTGCGCGGCGGCGCCTTCAGCGTCGCCCCCGGCAGGCCCGCGGCGAGATCGACCAGCTCGTCCTTGACCGCCTGCGCCGGCTCGGACAGCGGCAGGTTGTCGGATTGGCAGAGCGCGAGCGGCGCCTCGATCGAGGGCCCGACGATGCGGGCCCGCCAGCCGCCGGTCGCCGCCACCACCCGGCGCGCCATCGACTCCGGCAGGATGGTCGAGCCGAGTCCCTCGGCGATCACCGCGGTCAGCGTCCCGTCCGATTCGATCTCGGCGACGACGTGCGGCACGAGGCCGGAGCCGGCGCAGGCGTCGTTCACCATCTTGCGGACGATGTTGTAGGGTCGCGGCAGCACCAGCTCGAGCCCGGCCGCCTCGGCGAGGGCAATGGTCTCGCCAGGCCGGTCCAGCGTCCGCGGCCCGACGAGGAAGAGCGGCTCGAGCAGCAGGAGCCGGAAGGAGAGGCCGTGCACCGCCGTGGTTCCCCCGTAAAGGACGGCGAGGTCCATGCGCCCGGTCATGATGAGCTCGGAGAGCGTCGTGCCGTAGGTCTCGTTCAGATAGAGCACGATCCCCGGATGCCGCTCGCGGACCGTGCGCAGCAGCGGGACCGCCAGCTCGGCCGCGGCAGTGCCGGGCGCGAGGCCGACCGAGACGGCGCCGGAGAGGCCCTGCCCGGCCGACATCATGTCGGTCCGCGCCTGCTCGACCTGCCGCAGGATCAGCTGCGCGTGCCGATAGAGCGCGGTGCCGGCCGCGGTCGGCGTCACCCCGCGCTTGGTGCGGACGAGGAGCTGCTGGCGCACCTCGGCCTCCAAGGTCGCGATCTGCTGGCTGAGCGCGGGCTGGGCGACGTGGAGGATGTCCGCTGCCTGCGTCAGGCTGCCGACGTCGACGATCTTCACGAAGTACTGCAGGCGCCTGAAGTTCATCCGCCGCCTCCGCCGTCATAAGCGACGCCTATGTAAGCAGAGCGAAGGCCTCTTGGCCACGGCGGCGTCGGGGGGAGTAGCGTCCTGCCACCGAACACGACAACGACCGGGAGAGGGCCTTGGGCAGCATCCACGTTTCCGAGCGCGTCCGGCGCATCAAGCCGTCGCCGAGCACCTCCGCCGCCGACCGCGCGAACCAGCTACGCCGCGAGGGCCGGTCGATCGTCAACCTCGTCGTCGGCGAGCCCGACTTCGACACCCCCGCCTTCATCCGCGAAGCCGCGGTGAAGGCGATGGACGCCGGCGCCACCCGCTACACCACCCTCGCCGGCACCCCCGAACTCCGCCGCGCCATCGCCGACAAGCTCCAGCGCGAGAACGGCATCGCCTTCGATCCCGCCGAGATCGTGGTGACGAACGGCGCCAAGAGCGCGATCTACGCCGCCTTCGCCGCCACCCTCGACGCGGGCGACGAGGTGATCGTCCCGGCGCCCTACTGGGTGTCCTATCCCGACGCCGCCCTCGCCTGCGACGGCGTCCCGGTGGCAGTCGCCTGCCCCGAGGCGCAGGGCTTCAAGCTCGCCCCCGCCCAGCTCGAGGCGGCGATCACCCCGCGCACCCGCTGGCTCGTCCTCAACTCGCCCTCGAACCCGACCGGCGCCACCTACACTGCCGACGAATACCGCGCGCTCGCCGCCGTCCTCGCCCGCCACCCGCAGGTGATGGTCATGACCGACGACATCTACGAGCACATCCGCTTCGCCAACGGCGTCGCCCCTCACCTGCTCGCCGCGGCTCCCGAGCTCCGCGACCGCACGCTCGCGATAAACGGCGTCTCCAAGACCTACGCGATGACCGGCTGGCGCATCGGCTGGGCGGCCGGACCGCGCGAGCTGATCCGCGCCCTCGACACCCTGCTCTCCCAGGCCGCCGGCAACGCCTGCTCGGTCAGCCAGGCCGCCGCCGCCGCGGCGCTCGACGGCGACCAGTCCTTCGTCGCCGAGAGCGTCGCCACCTACCGAGCCCGCCGCGACAAGACCGCGGCCGGGATCAACGCCATCCCCGGGCTCTCCTGCCGGCTGCCCGAGGGCGCCTTCTATCTCTACATCGACTGTGCCGGCCTGATCGGCAGGTCGACGCCCGAAGGCAAGACGCTCGACACCGACGGCGACGTCGTCCTCTACCTGCTCGAGCGTGCCGGCGTCGCCGTCGTCGCCGGCGAGGCCTACGGTCTCTCGCCCTACTTCCGCCTGTCGATCGCCACCGCGCTCGACACCCTCGACGAGGGCGTCGGCCGCATCGCCGCCGCCGTCGCCGACCTGCGCTGAGGACCCAGCCCATGACCATCGAGAAGCACCCGAGCGCCCCGTCCGTCGCCCCCGAGCTGCTGGAGCGCCTGCGCGACCTTCAAGTCGCCCTGATCAGCGACCAGCTCCACCGCAACCAGGGCTTCGCCGCCCTGCGTCCCTACCACCGCCCGGCGCCGCTCGCCGGAACCGCCGTCACCGTGCGCACCCGCGCCGGCGACAACCTCGCGGTGCTGCGCGCCTTCGAGCTCTGCCGCCCGGGCGACGTGATGGTCGTCGACGCCGACGGCGACTGTGCCAATGCGCTGGTCGGCGGCATCCTCACCTTCTACGCCGCCTCGATCGGCATGGCCGGCATGGTGCTGAACGGCGCGATCCGCGACACAGCCGAGATCGGCGAGCGAACCTTTCCAGTCTACGCCGCCGGCCACACCCATCGCGGCCCCTACAAGGACGGCCCCGGCGCGATCAACGTCCCCGTCACCCTCGGCGGCATGACGGTGAACCCCGGCGACATCGTCGTCGGCGACCAGGACGGCCTCCTCGCCTTCGCCCCCGACCGCGCCGAGGAGCTGATCGCCAAGGCGATCACCCACCGCGAGAAGGAGGAGCAGACCATCGCCGCGATGAAGGCGAACCGCTGGGACCGCGCCTTCATCGACGCCCTCGAAGCGCGCGCGATCAACTGAACCATGGCCTTCCCGCTCTTCGACCTCAGCGGCCGCCGCGCCCTCGTCACCGGCTCCAGCCAGGGCATCGGCCTCGCGCTCGCCGAGGGCCTCGCCGCCCACGGCGCGACGGTCGTCCTCAACGGCCGCGATGCGGCGAAGCTCGCGGCGGCGGCCGCGCGCATCCCGGGTGCGACGGCCGCCCGCTTCGACGTGACCGACGCGGAAGCCGCCGCTGCCGGCGTCGCAACCGTGCTCGCAGGCGGGCCGATCGACATCCTCGTCAACAACGCCGGCATGCAGTTCCGCGCGCCGCTCGAGGACTTCCCGGTCGACAAGTGGCAGCAGCTCCTGACTACCAATGTCTCGAGCCTCTTCTACGTGAGCCAGCCAGTCGCACGGGCAATGATCGGGCGTGGCAGCGGCAAGATTATCAACATCGCCTCGGTGCAATCCGAGCTCGCCCGCCCCGGCATCGCCCCCTACACCGCCACCAAGGGCGCCGTTCGCAACCTGACCCGCGGCATGGCGACCGACTGGGCAAAGCACGGCCTCCAGGTCAACGCCATCGCTCCCGGCTACTTCGAGACCCCGCTCAACCAGGCGCTCGTCGACGACCCTGCCTTCTCCGAATGGCTGGCGAAGCGTACCCCCGCCGCCCGCTGGGGCAAGGTCGAGGAGCTCGTCGGCGCCGCGGTCTTCCTCGCCTCCGACGCCTCGTCCTTCGTCAACGGCCACACGCTCTACGTCGACGGCGGCATCACCGCCAGCATCTGAGGGGACCCACGGCGATGACCAAGCCCGCGCTGCTGATGACCGGCACCTATCCCGCCTGGGACCTCGACGCCCTCGAGGCCGACTACCGCGTCCTGAAGCTCTGGGAGGCCGCCGACCCGGCCGCCTTCCTCGCCGAGCGCGGGCCGGAGGTCCGCGCCATCGCCACCCGCGGCGACCTCGGCGCCTCGGCCGACCTGATGCGCGCGCTGCCGAAGCTCGAGATCGTCGCCTGCTATGGCGTCGGCACCGACGCGATCGACCTCGCCCACGCCCGCACCGCCGGCATCCGGGTGACGAACACGCCGGACGTGCTGACCGACGACGTCGCCGACATGGCCGTCGCCCTGCTCCTCGCCGCCGCCCGGCTGATCCCGCAGGGCGACGCCGAGATCCGCCGCGGCGGCTGGGCGATGCCGCTCACCACCCGCGTGTCCGGCAAGGCGGTCGGCATCGTCGGCATGGGCCGGATCGGCGCCGCGGTCGCGAAGCGCCTCGCCGCCTTCGACGCCGACATCGCCTATTTCGGCCGGACCCCGCGGCCCGACGCGCCGCACGCCTTCGAGCCCGACCTCCGCGCGCTCGCCCGCCGCTCCGAGTTCCTGATCCTGACCCTCGCCGCCAGCGACGCCACCCGCGGCATCGTCGACGCCTCCGTGCTCGAGGCGCTCGGCCCCGACGGCATCCTCGTCAACGTCTCCCGCGGCTCGACCGTCGACGAGCCGGCGCTCCTCGCCGCGCTCGAAGCCGGCACGATCAAGGCCGCCGGCCTCGACGTCTTCTGGAACGAGCCGGCGATCGACCCGCGTTTCGCCGCGCTCGGCAACGTCGCCCTGGCGCCGCACCACGCCTCGGGCACCGTCGAGACCCGCAAGGCGATGGGCCGGCTCGTCCGCGACAACCTCGCCGCGCACTTCGCCGGCCGTCCGCTCCTCAGCCCCGTCGCCTGAAGGAGAGCCTCGTGCGCGCCGTCCTCATCCATGCCGCCAAGGACCTCCGCGTCGAGGAGCGTGCCCCCGAGGCGGTTGGCCCCGGCGAGGTCGAAGTCGCGGTCGAGGCCGGCGGCATCTGCGGCTCCGACCTGCACCACTACCAGCACGGCGGCTTCGGCACCGTGCGGCTCAAGGAGCCGATGATCCTCGGCC
>CAZEGY010000056.1:0-13611 GCA_964511815.1 uncultured Rhodovulum sp. | reverse complement strand
GAGAGTGCTGGTGAGCCCGGAAGGATTCGAACCTTCGACCAATTGATTAAGAGTCAACTGCTCTACCACTGAGCTACGGGCCCGAAACTCCTCAGCAATTCCAACGCCTTGGTGAGCCCGACAGGATTCGAACCTGTGACCCACTGATTAAAAGTCAGTTGCTCTACCGACTGAGCTACGGGCCCCAACGCTTGCGGGACACCTAAGCGCCTGTGCTCCGGCGGTCAACCCGCTATCGGAAGCGCTCGCGTCCCCCATTGGCCGCGCCCGCGACCCTCGCCTATATAGCGGCGCATGGATGACGAATCTCATCAGGATCGTCAAGCCCGCGAATTCAGGTTCCTGAAGATGCACGGGCTCGGCAACGACTTCGTCGTGATCGACGCCCGCGGCGCCGGCGGGGGCGGCGCGCCGGTGACGCCCGCGCTCGCGCGCGCCCTCGGCGACCGCCACCGCGGCGTCGGCTTCGACCAGCTCGCGGTGGTGCGCCGCGGCGCCGGGGTGGCCGCGGAGGTCGACTTCTGGAACGCCGACGGCAGCCTCGCCGACGCCTGCGGCAACGCCACCCGCTGCGTCGCGCGGATGCTGATGGCCGAGACCGGCGCCCGCGCCCTCGACCTCCGCACCGGGCGCGGCGTCCTCCACGCCGAGGACGCCGGCGACGGCCTCACCCGCGTCAACATGGGGCCGCCGCAGCTCCACTGGGACGAGGTGCCGCTCGCCCGCGAGATCGACCTCGACGACCTCCCCCTCCCCGGCCGGCCCGGGGCGGTCGGCATGGGCAACCCGCACTGCGTCTTCGTCGTGCCCGATGCCGAGGCGGTGGACGTCGCCGCGATCGGCGCCCGGACCGAGCACGACCCGCTGTTCCCGGAGCGCACCAACGTCGAGTTCGTCGAGGTGATCGACCGCGAGACGATCCGGATGCGGGTCTGGGAGCGCGGCGGCACGATCACCCTCGCCTGCGGCTCGGGCGCCTGCGCCGCGGCGGTGGTGACGGCGCGGCGCGGCCTGACCGGGCGGCGGGTCGAGGTCCGCCTCGACGGCGGGCCGCTCGGCATCGACTGGCGCGAGGACGGCGTGTGGATGACCGGGCCGACCACCCTCGTCTTCGAGGGACGCCTCGCCGCCGACTACCTGGCGGCGCTGGCATGACCCGGACAGGCGCGCCGCTCGTCGCCACCCTCGGGTGCCGGCTCAACGCCTACGAGAGCGAGGCGATGAAGGGGCTCGCCGCGCGCGCCGGCCTCGGCGACGCCGTCGTCGTCAACAGCTGCGCGGTCACCGCCGAGGCGGTGCGCCAGGCCCGCCAGCAGATCCGCCGGCTCCGCCGCGAGAACCCCGACGCCAAGCTCGTCGTCACCGGCTGCGCCGCCCAGACCGAGCCGGCGTCGTTCGCGGCGATGCCCGAGGTCGACGCCGTGCTCGGCAACGCCGAGAAGCTCCGCCCCGACGCCTGGGCCCGCCTCGCCGGCGACGGCGAGGGCGGCGGGCCGCGGGTCGCGGTCGGCGACATCATGGCCGAGACCCGGCCGCTCGCGCCGCTCATCGACGGCCTCGGCACCCGGGCGCGCGCCTACGTCCAGGTCCAGAACGGCTGCGACCACCGCTGCACCTTCTGCATCATCCCCTACGGCCGCGGCAACTCGCGCAGCGTGCCGGCGGCGACGGTGGTCGAGCAGATCGCCCGGCTCGTCGACCGGGGCTTCAACGAGGTGGTGCTGACCGGGGTCGACCTGACGAGCTGGGGCGCCGACCTCGACGGCGCGCCGCGGCTCGGCGACCTCGTTGCGGGCATCCTCCGCGCCGTGCCCGACCTGCCGCGGCTGCGCATCTCGTCGATCGACTCGATCGAGGCCGACCCGCTGCTCGTCGAGGCCATCGGCGGCGAGGCGCGGCTCATGCCCCACCTCCACCTCTCGCTCCAGGCCGGCGACGACCTCATCCTGAAGCGGATGAAGCGCCGCCACCTCCGCGACGACGCCATCGCCTTCTGCGCGCGCGTGCGGGCGGCGAGGCCGGAGATCGTCCTCGGGGCCGACCTCATCGCCGGCTTCCCGACCGAAACCGAGGCGATGTTCGGGAACTCGCTCGACCTCGTCGAGGCCTGCGGCCTGACCTGGCTCCACGTCTTCCCGTTCAGCCCGCGCACCGGCACCCCGGCGGCGCGGATGCCGCAGGTCGACGCGGCGGCGGTGAAGGAACGGGCGGCGCGCCTCCGGGCGCTCGGGGCGGCGCGGGTCGCCGCCCACCTCGCCGAGATGCAGGGCCGCCCGGTCCGGCTGCTGATGGAGCGGCCGGACCTCGGCCGCACCGAGGGCTTCGCCCAGACCCGCCTCGCCGGCGAGCACGCCCCGGGAACGATCGTCGCGGCGCGGATCACCGGCCAGGCGGAGGGAATGCTCCTCGCCGAGGCCGCGTGAGGGCTACTGCGCCTGCTGGGCCTCGTCGGTGATCGCGTCGCCGGCGGTGCTGATGTCGCGGCCGGCGCCCTCGACGGTATTGCAGGCCGCCAGCACGAGAAGCGCGAGGACGGCGAGAAACTGCTTCGTCATCTGTCTGTGACTCCCTCGTCATGGTGGGCGCAGTCCGCGCCCCCCGGCTGACAACGCCCGACGCGACCGGCGGTTGCAAGCGATGGCAGTTGCGAGCGATGGCAGCGCGGCGCTGACGCGACGGCACCGGCGCGCCCCGGCATTGCCCCGCGGCCCCGATGCGGTAAATGGCGTAACATGACCGACGCGCCACCCCGCTCGCTCGAGGCCCGTTGCTGCATCGTCGGCGGCGGCCCCGCCGGGATGATGCTCGGCTTTCTCCTCGCCCGCGCCGGCATCGACACCGTCGTCCTCGAGAAGCACGCCGACTTCCTCCGCGACTTCCGCGGCGACACCGTCCATCCCTCGACCCTCGCGATCATGGGCGAGCTCGGCCTCCTCGACCGCTTCCTCGCCCGCCCGCACCAGAAGATGGACCGCCTCACCGCCCGCTTCGGCCGCGAGATCTACACCGTCGCCGACTTCCGGGGCCTGAAGGGCTGCCCGTTCATCGCCTTCATGCCGCAGTGGGAGTTTCTCGACTTCCTCGCCGACGAGGCCGCGCCGCTGCCGGGCTTCCGCCTCCTCCGCTCGACCGAGGCGACCGGCCTCCTGCGTGACGGCGACCGCATCACCGGGATGCGCGCCCGCGACTCCGCCGGCGAGATCGTCATCGCCGCCGGGCTCACCGTCGGCTGCGACGGCCGCCGCTCGACCGTCCGCGCCGAGGCCGGCCTCGCCGTCGAGGACCTCGGCGCGCCGATGGACGTCCTCTGGTTCCGCCTCGGCCGCCGCGCGGGCGCGCGACCGCCGGAGTTCCTCCAGGTCGCCGAGGGGCACGTCCTCATCAGCATCGACCGCGGCGACTACTGGCAGTGCGCCCTCGTCATCGCCAAGGGCGGCCTCGACGCCCAGCGCGCCCGCGGCATCGACGCCTTTCGCGCCCTCGTCACCGCCATCTCCCCCGAGCTCGCCCCGGCGATCGGCGACGTCCGCGACTGGGACGACGTCAAGCTCCTCACCGTCACCGTCGACCGCCTGACCACCTGGTCGCGCCCCGGCCTCCTCTGCATCGGCGACGCCGCCCACGCCATGTCCCCGATCGGCGGGGTCGGCATCAACCTCGCGATCCAGGACGCGGTGGCGGCGGCGAACCTGCTCGCCCCGGTCCTCGCCACCCGCGCCCCGACCGCGGACGAGCTCGCCGCCGTCCGCGCCCGGCGGCTCTTCCCCGCCCGCGTCGTGCAGGCGGTGCAGGTGCAGGTGCAGAACCGCCTGATCACCGGCGTCCTCGCCGGCGACACCGCGGCGCCGCTGCCGATCCGCCTCGCCGGGGCCGTCCCGCTCCTCCAGCGCGCGCTCGCCCGCGCCATCGGCGTCGGGCTGCGCCCGGAGCACGTCGCCACCCGCGCCGCCGCCACCACCACCACCGCCACCGCGGTTGCCGGCGGCGAGCCCGCAGGCTAAGTGACCTCGCGGCGCCAGCCGCGACGGAACCCCGCCTTCGACGCCGTCTCGGGCGTCTCGGCCCTCGCGTCCCTACGCCGCACTCCCCTCCGACGCGGGCGCGGCCGTCTCCGGCCACCGCCGCCCGGCGGAATAGCGGCGCCCGCGGGGAACCCCCTCCCGATCCGCCGGTTGAGGTCGTACCCAACCGAAGGAGGTCTCCCATGTTCCTGCGCGTCGACCGATTGCAGATCGAGCTGCCCGCCCCGAAGAAGCAGGATCCGAACGCCGCCGCCGCCCTCCAGGAGCTCCTCGGCGGCAAGTACGGCGAGATGTCCACCCTCGGAAACTACCTGTTCCAGAGCTTCAACTTCCGCTCCAAGTCGAAGCTCCGCCCCTTCTACGAGCTCGTCGCCGCGATCACCGCCGAGGAGCTCGGCCACGTCGAGCTCGTCTCGAACGGCGTCGCCATGCTCGCCAACGGCCCCGACGAGGAAGGCGCCGACGCCGGCGACGGCGGCGACATCTCGGGCGCGCCGTTCGAGGAGATGAAGGACATCCGCTCCGCCGCCTCCTTCTTCTCCCATGCCGGCGGCGCCGTTCCGGTCAATTCGAACGGCATGTCGTGGAACGTCGACATGGTCACCACCACCGGCAACGTGGTGATGGACCTGCTCCACAACTTCCACCTCGAATGCGGCGCCCGCCTCCACAAGCTCCGCGTCTACGAGACCCTGAGCGACCCGACGGGCCGCGAGGTCTGCGGCTACCTGCTCGTCCGCGGCGGCGTCCATGCCCACGCCTACGCGCTCGCGCTCCAGAAGCTGACCGGCGTCGACGTGCACAAGATGCTGCCGGTGCCGAACATCCCGACCGACCGCATCCCCGAGGCGCGGAAGTTCCTCGAATCCGGCGCCCATCGCCGGCTCTACACCTTCTCGCCCGAGGACTACGGCGCGATCCGCGGCGTCTGGGAGGGCGAGCAGGCGCTGCCCGACGATCCGCCGGGCGAGCTCGAGGTCGTCGAAGGGATGCCGGACGGCGGCAAGATCCACGAGCTCGTCGGCCAGCCGTCGGTCTTCACCCCGGACTACGCCCCCGAGGAGTTCTACGAGATCGCGGCCAAGCTGACCAAGGCAGCCCACCAGGGCGGGGGCTCGCTCTGACGCCGCGAACCGCGGGCCGATCGCGCGGCGTGTCGCGCCCGCCTACGCCCGGGCGGTCGCCGCCGCGGTCGCCCGCGCCTCTTCCTGCGCCCGCAGCGTCCGGCGCTGGCGATAGTTGTCGAACTGCATGTCGGCGATCACCCCGACGAGGATCACCGACCCCATCACCGCGAAGTTGAGCGAGCTCGGGATGCCGAGGAGGTTGACGAGGTTCTGGAGCACCTGCAACAGCACCGCCCCGAGCACCACCCCGACGATCGAGCCCTCGCCGCCGCGGAGCGAGAAGCCGCCGAGCACCGCCGCGGCGATGGCGTAGAGCTCGTAGAAGTTGCCGTGCGACGACGGCGACACCGACTTCGTGTACATCGCGAAGAAGATCGCCGCGATCGCGGTCAGCATCGCGCAGATGACGTAGGCGGCGACGATCACCTTCCCCGTCGGCACGCCGGCATAGCGCGCCGCCTCCTCGTTCTTGCCGACCGCGTAGAGGTGGCGCCCGAAGACCGAGCGGTGGAGGACGACGTACATCACCGCCGCCACCGCGAGCATGGCGAAAAGCGAGTGCGGGATCCCCCACGTCCGCCCGATCGTCAGCCACTCGAGCGTCGGGAAGCTCTGCCCGAAGGCGAACCCCATGGTCCCGTCGGCGGTGTAGAAGCGCGCGATGCCGCGGTAGATCAGCAGCCCGCAGAGCGTGACGATGAAGGGCTGCATCCCGAGCCGGGTGATCAGGAGCCCGTGGGCGAGCCCGATGATCGCGCCGAGGACGAGCATCAGCATGATCGCCATCGGCCACGGCACGCCGTAGTTGGCGATGACGTCGACGAAGATCACCCCGAGGAGCGCGATCACCGATCCGACCGAGAGCTCGATGCCCCCGGTGATGATGACGAACCCCTGGCCGATGGCGAAGAGGCCGAAGAGCCCGACGAGGTTGGCGGTGTTGGCGATGTTGATCGGCGAGACGAAGCGCGGGTTGATGAGCGCGACGATCGTCCCGACGACGAGGATGAGGACGAGGAGGCCGATGTCCTTCTTCTGCATCAGGCGGTCCCCTCCGCTTCCGCCGGCTGGCCGCCAGCCTGACCCACGGCGAGCTCGAGGACGCGGCGCTCGGAGAAGTCGGCGCGGTCGAGCGTGCCCGAGACCGCGCCCTCGTGCATGACGGCGATGCGGTCGGAGACGCCGATCACCTCCTCCATGTCGCTCGAGATCATCAGGATGCCGACCCCGCGGTCGGCGAGCTGGCGCAGCATGTCGTAGATCTCCCGCTTGGCGCCGACATCGATGCCGCGCGTCGGCTCGTCGAAGATGATCGCCTTCGGCCGCATCGACAGCCACTTGGCGAGGACCACCTTCTGCTGGTTGCCGCCCGACAGCGACCCGACCCGGACGCCGACGCCCGGGGCGCGGATGTCGAGCCGCCGGCGCTCGCCCTCGGCGAGGGTGCGCTCCCGCTCGCGGCTGACGAGCCCGCCGTCGGAGAGGTCGCGCAGCTGCGGCAGGCTGATGTTCTCCGCGATCGGAAGGTCGAGGAGGACGCCGCACGCCTTGCGGTCCTCGGGCACGAGGTAGATCCCCGCCGCGATCGCGTCGCGCGGCGACGTCACCGCGACGGTCGCGCCCTCGAGGCGGATGGTGCCGCCGAGCGCCCGGTCGACGCCGAAGACCGCCCGCGCGAGCTCGGTCCGCCCGGCGCCGATCAGCCCGGCGAGGCCGAGGATCTCGCCGCGGCGGACCTCGAGATCGACCGTCCGCTCCGGGTAGGCCGTGGTGCGCAGGCCCTCGACCGCGAGGATCGCCTCCCCCGCCGGCGCCGCGGGCGGCCGGTAGATCGAGCGCAGGTCGCGCCCGATCATCAGCCGGATCATCGCCGCGGGGGTGATCTCGCCCCTGTCGAGGCGCCCGACGAGCTGCCCGTCGCGCAGAACGACGACGCGGTCGGCACAGGTCCGCACCTCGTCGAGGCGGTGGGAGATGAAGATGACGCTGACCCCGGTCGCCCGGAGGTCGGCGATGACCTTGAGGAGCCGCTCGGTCTCGGAGAGCGTCAGGCTCGACGTCGGCTCGTCCATGATGACGACGCGGCTGTCGAGCGACAGCGCCTTGGCGATCTCGAGCAGCTGCCGCTGGGCGAGCGACATCCGCGACACCGGCGTCGCCGGCCCGAAGTCGGCCCCGAGCCGGCGGAACAGCGGCGCCGCCTCCGCCGCGATCCGCTTGCGGTCGACGAGCCGGAACGGCCCGTTCACCGGCTCGCGCCCGATGAAGACGTTGCCCGCCGCGTCGAGGTTGTCGAAGAGGTTGAGCTCCTGGTGGACGAAGGCGATGCCGGCGGCGATGGCGTCGGGCACCGTCATCGCCTCCCGCTCGATCCCGTCGACGCGGATCGCGCCGGTCGTCGGCGCGACGACCCCGCCGAGGATCTTCATCAGCGTCGACTTGCCGGCGCCGTTCTCGCCGACGAGGCCGATGACCTCGCCGGGCGCCACCGCGAGGCTCACGCCCTTGAGCGCGGCGACGCCCGGGTAGACCTTGCCGATGTCGCGGAGCTCGAGGAAGGGTTCGGCCGACGAGGGGTGAGTCACTGGGCCTCCGGTGCGCATGGCCGGGCCGGCGGAGCGCGCCGCCGGCCTTCGCGGTTCGCGGCGGCCGTCGGCGGCCGTCAGCTGCCGGCGAGCTTCGCCTTCAGGTCCTCGGTGAAGGCGTCGACGTTCGACTGGTCGACGACCTTGGTCGGCACGATGATGAGCGCGTCCTCGGGGATCATCGACGTGTCGCCGTCGAGGTAGGCCGCCATCAGCTTCATGCCCTGGTAGCCGAACTCGTAGGGCTGCTGGACGATCGTCGAGGCGAAGGCGCCTTCCTTGACCGCGCCGAGGGTCACCGGGTCCTCGTCGAAGGCGACGACGGTGATCTGCCCGAGCTTGCCCGCCGCCTGGAGCGCCTCGTAGATCTTCGGCGGGTTGTAGGAGTAGAAGCCCACCATGCAGGTGATGTCGGGGTTGGCCGCCAGCACGTCGTCGACGTTCGAGCGGGCGCGGGCGAAGTCGACGTCGTCGCCGCGGACGTCGACGAGCTCGACGTTGGTGCCCTCGACGGCGCTGCGGAAGCCCTCGATGCGCTCGACGGCGTTGTCGGCGCCGAGGTAGCCGACGAAGCCCATGCACTTGCCGCCGTCGGGCAGCGCCGCCACCATCTGCTCGCCGGCCTGGACGCCGGCGTCGCGGTTCGACGAGCCGAGATAGGCGATGCGGTCGGACTGCGGCGCGTCGCTGTCGGTGGTGAAGAGCGGGATCTGCGCCGCGATGCGGTTGAAGGCGTCGGTCGAGGTCTTGGGATCGACCGAGGAGATCATGATCGCGTCGACGCCGGCGGCGACGAGGTCGTCCATCATCGCGTTCTGCGCCGCGGCGGTCCCCTGCGCCGGATAGCGCAGCTCCATGGTGTAGTCGGGGAGCTCGGAATTCGCCCGCGTGATCCCGGCCTCGGCCAGCTTCCAGAAGTCCGCCGAGGCGTTGACCACCAGCGCGAGGTGCTTCTTCTCCTGCGCCTGCACGGCACCGGACACGGCCGCCACGGCCACGAGGGCGGCGACGCTCGTCGCCAGAATCCGCTTCATCGTGTTTCCTCCCTTGAGCTCGCGGCTCGTCCCGGCCGCGACGCTTCGTCCCGAAAGTTTCACAGAGAGGCTAATAGCAGTCAATCCGGTTTTTCGGGCTTGGGAAAACGTTGACGTGACAAGGCGCTAATGCTGATAATACCTTCAGCACCCGGCCGGGAGGTCCGGGGGCGCCCCCGAGATCGACGCGAGAAGCGACCGCGGCACGCCGATGAAACCCGAGACCGAGCCTGCGCCGCCGACCGGGCGGCGGCCGACGATGACCGACGTCGCCAACGCCGCCGGCGTGTCGCAGACGACGGTCTCGCTCGTCCTCAACGACATCCGCGAGGCCCGCCTCTCGGCGACCACCCGCCAGCGCGTCCGCGCCGCGGCGGTCGCCCTCGGCTACACCCTCGCCCGCGCCCCGCTCGAGCACCACGCCGGCGCGAGCGTCATCGCCTTCCTCGCCGACGAGATCGCCACCGACCCGTGGTGCGCGATGCAGCTCGAGGCGGTGCGCGAGAGGGCCTGGGAGCACGGCCTCACCGTCCGCGCCGCGGTCAGCCACGGCGACCCGGCGCTCGAGCGCGCCCTCCTCCGCGAGCTCCTCGCCGAGCCCGTCGTCGGCCTCGTCTACGCGACGATCCTCACCCGCGCCGTCCGCCCGCTTCCCGAGTTCCGCGCCGTCCGCACCGTGCTCCTCAACTGCGCCGTCCCCGACCACGCCGTCCCCGCGGTGGTGCCGGGCGAGGTCCTCGGCGGCTACGTCGCCACCCGCGCCCTCATCGACGCCGGCCACCGCCGCATCGCCCACATCCACGGCCAGTCGTGGACCGACCCCGCCCGCGACCGCATCCGCGGCTACCGCCGGGCGCTCGCCGAGGCCGACATCCTCTACGACCCCGCCCTCCTGCTCCCCGGCAACTGGGAGCCGTCGAGCGGCTACGAGGGCACCGTCGCCCTCCTCGCCCTCCCCGAGCCGCCGACGGCGATCTTCGCCGCGTCCGACATGATCGCCCTCGGCGTCTACGACGCCCTGAAGGAGCGCGGCCTCCGCATCCCGGGCGACGTCTCCGTCGTCGGCTATGACGACCGCGAGATCGCCCGGTTCATGCGCCCGGCGCTGACGACCGTCGTCCTGCCGCACACGGCGATGGGCCAGCAGGCGGCGGAGGCGCTCATCGACGGCCAGGTCCTCACCGGCCCCCGCCAGCCGCAGATCAAGGTCGAATGTCCGCTCGTCGTCCGGGAATCGGTCGCCGCGCCCCGCCGCTGAGCCGTCTCCGGCCTTGCGACCCGCCGCGAACCGTCTAACCATGCGGCCAGAAGCTCCGGGGGCACGCGCGTGCCACGAAGGAGTCACGAAACCCCGATACGGGGCCATGTCCCCGGACAGTCCTGGGAGGAGAACGGAAATGCACAGGAACCTTCTCGCCGCCACCGCGGCGCTCGCCCTCTTCGCCGGCGTGCCGGCCGAGGCGGCGCAACAGATCAGCTGGTGGCACGCGATGACCGGCGCCAACGCCGAGGTCGTCAACAAGATCTCGGCCGACTTCAACGCCATCCAGTCGGACTACGAGGTGATGCCGGTGTTCAAGGGCACCTACCCCGAGACGCTCAACGCCGGCATCGCCGCCTTCCGCGCCGGGCAGGCGCCGGACATCCTCCAGGTCTTCGACGTCGGGACGGGCGTGATGATGGCCGCCGAGGGCGCGGTGAAGCCCGTCGCCGAGGTTCTCGAAGAGGGCGGCTTCACCTTCGACAAGTCGGCCTACCTGCCGGGCATCGTCGCCTACTACTCGAAGCCCGACGGGACGATGCTCTCCTACCCGTACAACTCCTCGTCGCCGATCCTCTACTACAACAAGGACATCTTCGAGAAGGCCGGCCTCGACGTCGACAACCCGCCGAAGACCTGGAACGAGGTCTGGGACGCGGCGAAGAAGATCAAGGAGTCGGGCGCCGCGCCCTGCGGCTACACCTCGACGTGGCTCACCTGGATCCACCTCGAGAACTTCGCCGCGTGGAACGACGTCTCCTACGGCACCAACGAGAACGGCCTCGCCGGCTCGGAGGTCGAGCTCAAGATCAACGACCCGATCTTCGTCAACCACTTCCAGGCGATCGCCGACCTCGGCAAGGACGGCACCTTCAAGTACGGCGGCCGCACCTCGGAAGCGAAGCAGATCTTCCTCGCCGGCGAGTGCGGCATCTTCACCGAGAGCTCGGGCGGCCTCGGCGACATCGTCAAGTCGGGGATGAACTACGGCATCGGCCAGCTCCCCTACGACAGCGACGCCCCCGGCGCACCGCAGAACACCATCCCCGGCGGCGCCAGCCTCTGGGTGCTCGGCGGCAAGTCCGACGAGATCTACAAGGGCGTCGCCACCTTCTTCGACTACCTCAGCCAGACCGACGTGCAGGAGTACCTGCACCAGACCTCGGGCTACCTGCCGGTGACGATGGCCGCCTACGAGGCGACCAAGGCCTCGGGCTTCTACGACGAGAACCCCGGCCGCGAGACCCCCATCCTCCAGATGATGGGCAAGCCCCCGACCGAGAACTCCAAGGGCGTGCGCCTCGTCAACCTGCCGCAGGTCCGCGACATCCAGAACGAGGAGTTCGAGAAGATGCTCGCCGGCGACCAGACCGCGCAGCAGGCGCTCGACAACGCGGTGAGCCGCGCCGACGAGGCGATCAGCCAGGCGCTCGGCAACTGAGGTGACGACCGGCCGGCCCCTCCGCCCGGACGCCGCCGGCCGCCCCGCGCACCCGGCCATCGTCCGGGCGCGCCCCGCGGGAGCCCCGCCTCCCGCGGCCGCGCGCTCCGGCGCCGCGTCCGGCAGCCCGCCCGCACCCTCCGCCGCGGCTCCGCAAGGCCCCCGCGCGCCGCGCGCCGACCGGGATGAACGGACGGTTAACGCGCCAAGGGTAATCGAGTTGTATCAAGCACTTGACCCCTTGCGCACGCGTGCGCAAGGGGCGCGCTGAGCGATGCGCGCGACCTTCCCCCACCGCTGGCTCCCGTGGCTGCTCGTCGCCCCGCAGCTCGCGATCAGCCTCGTCTTCTTCTACTGGCCGGCCCTCCAGGCCCTGCGCCAGTCGATGCTGCGCGAGGACCCCTTCGGCCTCAGCAGCCGGTTCGTCGGCCTCGCCAACTTCACCCGCGTCCTCTCCGACCCCAACTACCTGAACTCGGTCCGCGTCACCGTCGTCTTCTCGCTGCTCACCGTCTTCCTCTCGATGGCGATCGCGCTGCTTCTCGCCGTGCAGGCCGAGAAGATCCTCCGCGGCAAGGGCTTCTACCGCACCGTCCTGATCTGGCCCTACGCCGTCGCCGCCGCCATCGCCGGCATGCTCTGGCTCTTCCTCTTCAACCCGAGCTTCGGCACCCTCGCCTGGCCGCTGCGCCAGCTCGGCATCCGCTGGGACCCGCTCCTCGACGGCGGCCAGGCGATGGGCCTCGTCGTCGCCGCCGCCTCGTGGAAGCAGATCAGCTACAACTTCCTCTTCTTCGTCGCCGGTCTCCAGGCGATCCCGAAGTCGCTGATCGAGGCCGCCGCCATCGACGGCGCCGGCGGCGCCCGGCGCTTCTGGACGATCGTCTTCCCGCTCCTCGCCCCGACGAGCTTCTTCCTGCTCGTCGTCAACACCGTCTACGCGCTCTTCGACACCTTCGGCATCATCCACGCGGTCACCGGCGGCGGCCCCGGCAAGGCGACGGAAACCCTCGTCTACAAGGTCTACAACGACGGCTTCGTCAACCTCCAGCTCGGCTCCTCGGCGGCGCAGTCGGTGATCCTGATGATCCTCGTCATCACCCTCACCGCCTTCCAGTTCCGCTACATCGAGAGGCGCGTCCACTATGGCTGAGCCGACGATGATGGGCGGCCGTCCCGCGGGACAGGCCGTCGCCCACCTCGTGCTGATCCTCGGCGCGGTGATCATCGCCTTCCCGATCTGGTACGTCTTCGTCGCCTCGACGCACTCGCTCCAGACCATCCTCCGCCCGCCGCTGCCGATGCTCCCCGGCCCCTACGGCCCGGAGAACTACGCCGAGGCGCTCACCGGCGGCATCAACCGCATCGGCGGGGTCAGCGTCGGCCGCCTCCTCGCCAACACCACGCTCGTCGCCCTCGGCATCGCCATCGGCAAGATCATCATCTCGATGGCCTCGGCCTACGCCATCGTCTTCTTCCGCTTCCCGCTGCGCATGGCGATCTTCTGGCTGATCTTCATCACCCTGATGCTCCCGGTCGAGGTCCGCATCCTCCCGACCTACAAGGTGATGGTCGACCTCCGCCTCATCGACACCTACGCCGGCCTGATCCTCCCCCTGATCGCCTCGGCCACCGCCACCCTCCTCTTCCGCCAGTTCTTCCTGACCATCCCGAACGAGCTCCTCGAGGCCGCCCGCGTCGACGGCGCCGGCCCGTGGCGGTTCTTCAAGGACATCCTGCTGCCGCTCTCGGCGACGAACATCGCGGCGCTCTTCGTCATCCTCTTCATCTACGGCTGGACCCAGTACCTCTGGCCGCTGCTGGTGACGAACTCGAACGACATGAACACCATCGTCATCGCGCTCCGGAAGATGATCTCCTTCGCCGATGCCGACACCCCCTGGCACCTCGTCATGGTCACCTGCGTCCTCGCCATCGCCCCGCCGATCCTCGTCGTCGTGCTGATGCAGCGCTGGTTCGTGAAGGGCCTCGTGGAGACTGAGAAGTAATGGCAACGGTCGCGCTCAAGGACGTCCGCAAGAGCTACGCCGGCAACGAGGTCATCCACGGGGTGTCGATCGACATCGCCGACGGCGAGTTCATCGTCATCGTCGGCCCCTCGGGCTGCGGCAAGTCCACGC
>CAZEGY010000055.1:4290-13627 GCA_964511815.1 uncultured Rhodovulum sp. | reverse complement strand
GGTCGAGGTCGGCTGGAGCGCGCTCGCCCGCAGCGGCGTGCCGGCGCAGGCGCGCGGCCCGATGGACAGCGACAACGTCCACCTGACCTTCTGGTACAAGGACGACCAGCCGGACGCGACCAACCCCTTCATGCGCCCGGATTCGAAGGGCGTCGCCTTCAACGCCAACATGACGGTGAACGACGACCTGATGTGGTTCGTGCGCGCCGGCATGTCCGACGGCTGGGCCAGCGACCGCGCGGCGGCGGCGGGCTTCGGCTGGCGGCCGTCGGAGCACTTCTCCGACCTCTTCGGCTTCGGCGTCGGCTGGGTCCGCCCGAACGCCGACGTGCTGCCCGAGCCCTTCCAGCGCGAGCAGTGGAACGTCGAGGCCTTCTACCGCTTCCACCTGACCCCGAACCTCGCGATCACGCCGGACCTCCAGTACATCAAGGACCCCTCGCTCAATCCCGGCGTCGACGATCTGTGGGTGACGAGCCTTCGCGCCCGCATCACCTTCTGACGCTTCTCACGGCCGAAGCCGCGCCGACCACGCCCTGCACGATGCCGTGGGGGCCGCCCGCCGCGTCCCCGTGGTCCACGCTCCTGCCCGACTCGGCGCCGGCCGCGGGCAGCGGCAAGCGGCAAGCCGGCGAACATCCTCGATGACCTCGCCACCGAGCACGGCATACCGGAGCGCGTTCGGGGTCTCGGTGCGGACCCGCCAGCCGCTTCTGGCAGGCAACGAAGGTATTCGGCAACGAAGGTATTCAACGAAGGTATTCGGTTGGCAGGACCCGGCGCGAAGCGTAGCTTGTCTGCTCGGCCTGCCTGCACGGCGATTGGGGAGAGAGCCATGCGTTACAGCGGTTTGACCGGAGCGGCGGTCGTAGTGGCGCTGCTCGGGGCCTCTCCCTCGGGGCTGTGGGCGCAGGACGCGGCGGAGACCGCCGACGCCGTCGTCACCGAGGAGGCGGCGGATGCGGACGCGGTCGAGGACGCGCTCCTCAGCGACGAGGAGCTCGACGAGCTGGTGGCGCCGGTCGCCCTCTACCCGGATTCGCTGCTGACCCAGGTCCTCGTCGCCTCCACCGTCCCGATCGACGTCATCAAGGCGGACCGCTTCATCGGGGCGGAGACCGACCTTTCCGACAAGGACCGCGCCGCGAAGGCCGAGGCGGAGGATTGGGACCCGAGCGTGCAGGTGCTCGCCGGCGGCTTCCCGACCGTCATCCAGAAGATGGCGACCGAGATCGACTGGACCGAGGAGCTGGGCGACGCGGTCCTGGCGCAGTCCGACGACCTCCTCGACGCCGTCCAGCGCCAGCGCGCCCGGGCGGTGGCGGTGGGCAACCTCAGCTCCAACGACGCGCAGGTGGTGGAGGAGACCGAGGACAACATCTCGATCGAGCCGGCCGAGCCGGACGTGGTCTACGTGCCGCAGTACGACGCGGCGACCGCCTACACGACGCCCTATGCCGCGCCGCCGGTCATCGCCACGGCGGACACCGGCTATTCCACCACGAACCTCCTGACCACCGGCGCCATCGCCTTCGGCAGCGCCCTGCTGATCGACGAGATCTTCGACGACGACGACGACTGGGACGACTACTGGCGGCCCGGCCCGGCCCATATCGACTGGGACGACGGCGATTTCCGCGCCCGCCCGGACATCGACATCGACGGCGACGTCAACATCAACCGGGCGCGGGTCCGCAACGTCGATCGCGACGGGGCCGAGATAGACCGCGACAAGATCGGGACCCGTGCCGACCTTCAAGGCGGGGGGGACTGGAAGCCGAACGCCAAGCAGAAGGCGGACGCGCGCGCGCGCGTCGCGGAGCGCAAGGCCAGGCAGCCCGACGGCAAGCCGGGCGCGGCCGGGGCGAAGAAGAAGCTCGCCGCCCGCAGCGAGGGCGGCGGCGCGGCGGCGGGCGACATCGGCGCCAAGCTGGCCAAGCGCGAGGGAACGGGTGGCGGCGGCGCGGCCAATCTGGCCGCGCGCCAGGACAAGCCGGCGCTGAAGGCCAAGGATTCGGCCCTCAAGCCGAAGAACGTCGACGCGAAGAAGGCCAAGGCCGCCGCCAACCGCGGCGACCTGAGCAAGCACAAGGGCAAGGCGAAACCGGCGGCCAAGGCCCACCCCAAGGCGGTGAGCAAGGCCAAGGCCGCGCACAAGGCGCCGAAGAAGTCGGGGGCCAAGTCCTCGGCCCTGAAGAAGGGCAACGGCGGCAAGGCCAAGGCTGCCAAGGCGCGCGGTGGCAAGAGCCACGGCGGGCACAAGCGGCGCTAGAAGGAAGGTTGGCATCACCATGACTCTGTTCAATTCACCGAACCCGTGCCGCGCTGGCCTGGCGGCGCTCCTCCTCGTCGCGGCGCCGATGGCCGCCCATGCCGAGGCGGCGAGCTATGCGAGCCCCGAGGCGGCGGCCGAGGCGGTGATCGTCGCCCTGAAGGCGCAGGACCCCGAGGCGCTCCTCGCCGCCTTCGGCCCCGAAAGCCGCGACGTGATCTTCACCGGCGACGAGGTCGAGGACCGGGCGGACTGGGGACAGTTCCTCGAGAGCTACGAGGCGATGCACCGCATCGCGGTCGACAGGACCGAGGCGGGCGAGCGGGCGACGCTCTACATCGGCCGCGACCAGTGGCCCTTCCCGATCGAGCTGGTGGCCGCGGACGGCCAGTGGCGCTTCGACGCGGAGGGCGCGCGCGAGGAGGTGCTGCTCCGGCGGATCGGGCAGAACGAGCTCGACGTGATCGAGCTGCTGCACGGCTATGTCCGCGCCCAGGCGACCTACCGCCGCCAGAACCCCGACGGCGACGGCCTGCCGAGCTTCGCCTCGGCGATCCTGTCGAGCGCCGGCAAGCACGACGGCCTCTACTGGGACGCCGCCCCCGGCGAGCCCGAGAGCCCGGTCGGCGACTTCGTCGCCCGCGCCGCGGCGGACGGCTACCAGCTCGACGGCACCGACGTGGAGCCGGAGCCGTACCTCGGCTACTACTACCGCGTGCTGACCAGGCAGGGGCCGCACGCCCCCGGCGGCGCGCTCGACTACATGGCGAACGGCCAGATGGTCGCGGGGCACGCGCTGATCGCCTTTCCCTCGGACTACGGCGACAGCGGGGTGATGAGCTTCATGGTCGGCGAGGCGGGGATCGTCTACGAGGCGGACCTCGGCGAGGATACCCTCGACGTCGCCTCCGCCATCGACAGCTTCGACCCCGGCGAGGGCTGGTCGCCGGTCGCGGAGGAGTCGGCCGAGTAGCGGGGGAGGATGCGCGCCGTCGCCGCGCCCGGCGCCTCGCGCTGGAAGTTCAACTTCTCGACCCAGGACAACCCGGGCATGGGCGCGTGGCTCTTCGCCCAGACGCCTCGCAAGGCGCCGATGCTGATCGACCTGCGCGCCGACCCCTTCGAGGCGGCCCGCCTGGTCGGTCTTGCAGGGCGACGCCCCGCTCGGCGCTCCTCGCCGCGGGCTACTCGAAGAGCGAACCCTCGATGCTCTCGCCGGTCATGCGGAGATAGAGGTGCTCGTTCCAGTAGGGCGTCCAGCAGACGAGCACCCGGCCCGTGCCGGAATAGACCCGCAGCCGCCTCTGGCCGGAGATCAGGTTGCGCGGGAACCTCTTGGGTGAAGCTGCCAGTCGGCGTGAGCGAAAGTCGTCGGTCCACGCATCGGCTTCCGACGAGCGCCCGGAGCGCGGGGCGCGGGGATCAGCCCTTCAGCGCCCCCGCGGTCATCGAGCCCGAGATCTGGCGGTACATGACGAGCCCGAGGACGACCGGGGGCAGGGCGCCGAGGATCATCACCGCCGAGGCGACGCCCCACTGCACGCCGCCGCCGCTCGCGGCGAAGAAGAACGAGGCGCCGACGGTCACCGGCACCGCGCGGCTGGTGGTGAGGAGGAGCCCGAAGAGGAACTCGTTCCAGGCGGTGATGAAGCCGAAGATGAAGGTCGTCACCAGCGCCGGGCGCACCAGCGGGCGGATGATCTCGACGAGCGCCTGCCACGAGTTGGCGCCGTCGATCTTCGCGGCCTCGTCGAGCTCGGCCGGGACCTCGGCGATGGCGTTGACGAGGATGACGAGGGCGAGCGGCAGGTTGACGATGGCGAGGATCAGCCCGAGCCCGACGCGGGTGTCGAGGAGCCCGAGCCACTGGTACATCATGTAGAGCGGGATCGCGAAGATGATCAGCGGCACCGCGCGGAGGTTGACGACGAGGGGCAGGAGCAGCCGCTGCCCGGCGCCGCTGCGGACGATGCCGTAGGCGGCGGGGAGCGCGAGCAGGATGGCGAGGCCCGTGCCGATCAGCGCCGCGACGAGGCTGTTGAAGAGATAGGCGTAGATGTCGAAGCGCGTCGTGTCGCTCAGCACCTTCGCGTAGTTCGCCAGCGTCGGCGCCTCGACCCAGAGCGAGGGGTTCATCGACGCCTCGCGCGGGCTCTTGAACGAGGTGACGAGCGTCGCGAGGACCGGGAAGTTCATCGCGAGGACCGCGACGGCGTAGACGACGAGGCGCAGCGCCGTCAGCATCCCCGTCACCCCCCGCGCCGGCGGCCGAGCGCCGCGACCGCGTAGAGCAGCGCGAGCGAGGCGAGGAAGAGCAGGATCGAGGCGGCGATCGCCTTGCCGATCGCGCCCTCCTTGAAGAACGCCTGGTAGATGTAGATCGACAGCGACGTCGTCGCGCCGCCGGCGCCGGCGCCGGTCAGGGTGTAGACGTTGTCGAACACCCGGAAGCCGTCGATGAAGCGGATGAAGAAGGCGATGGCCAGCGTCGGCGCCATCAGCGGCAGCTCGACCCAGCGCAGGCGGCGGAGCGGCGAGGCGCCGTCCATCGCGGCGGCGTCGCGGATGTCCTGGGGGATGGCGATGTAGGCGGCGTAGAAGAGCAGGAAGGCGAACGGCGTCCACTGCAGCGTCTCGACGACGACGAGGGTGCGGAAGGCGTTGGCGCCGGCGAGAAAGGCCGGGCTCGAGCCCGTCCACGCCTGGAGGTAGTAGGGCACCGGGCCGGCGAACTCGTGGAGGACGAGCCGGTACATGAGCCCGACCATCGCCGGCGCCACCATCAGCGGCAGCATCAGCGGCGCGAGGAGCACGGGCCGGGCCGAGAGCAGCGGCGCGAGGAAGATCGCGAGGAAGAGCCCGAGCGCGCACTCGGCGACGGCGGTGACGAGTCCGAAGCGCAGCGAGAACCACGCGGCCTGCCAGAACCCGGCGTCGCGGACGACGGCGAGGTAGTTGTCGGCGCCGGAGAAGGCCGGGCTCCGCAGGGTCTCGAAGCTGACGCTCGACAGCGAGTAGACGAGATTGACGAGGGCCGGGAAGCCGAGGAACAGGAGCAGGAACCCGACGACGGGCGTCAGGTAGAGCCGTCCCTCGGCCGGTCTGACGATGGCCATCGCGCCTCCGGGGCGAGGCCGGGCGCCGGGGGCGGCGCCCGGCGCGGGGTTACTTCAGGAGATCGGTCATCCCCGCCGCGGTGCGGGCGAGGGTGTCGTCGAGGCTCTGCTGGCCGGCCCAGTAGCCGGTGAACTCCCTGGCCTGGAGCTCGTAGACCGAGAGCGCGTTCGCCGAGGTCCCGCCGGTCATCACGTAGCCGTACTGCCCGGCGAAGTCGCCGAGCATCACGAGGTCGGGCCGCGCCTCGGCGACCGTCGCGACCACCTCGGGCGCGAGCGCCGGCGAGCCGCCGGCGGCGGCGTAGGCGAGGGCGGCCTCCTCGCCGGCGAGCCACTGGAGGAAGCGCACGGCGCCCTCCCTGTTCTTCGCGTTCTTGTTGAGCCCGAGCCCGAGCCCGTGGATGTGGGTGGCGCGCGCCTCGGGGCCGGCGGGCGGCGCGACGATCCCGGTCACCTCGGCGACCGCGGGCGCGGTCTCGGGGTTGGTCAGCTCCCCCGCCGCGGCGTTCCACTGGAGCGCGGTCGCCACCTGGCCGGAGGCGAAGGCGGCGTTGGTCTCGGCGTACTCGTAGCTGAGCGAGTCCTTCGGCGTGGCGCCGGCGTCGTAGAGCTTCTTGTAGAGATCGAGCCCGGTCCGGTAGGCGTCGGAGTCGACCGTGACCTTGCCGTCCGCGTCCATCCAGTCGCCGCCGTAGGCGCGGGGGAGGGACTGGAAGACCATCATGTTGAAGAGCAGGTTCTTCATCTGGAGGACGGTGCCGTAGCGCACCGGGCTGTCGGGGTTGACGGCTTGCGTGAAGTAGAGCGCCGTCGCCGCCCAGTCCTCCCACGTCCAGTCGTCGGGCGCCTTGGGCTCGAGCGCCGTGCCGAGGTACTCCTCGGCGATCTTCGCGTAGGTCGCCTTCGCCGCGTCGTCGGCGAGGAGCGCGTCGATCAGGTCGGTGCGGTAGTACATGAAGTGCAGCGACAGGTCGGTCGGCACCGCGTACTGCTTGCCGTCGTACTGCATCGTCGTCAGCACCGACTCGCCGAAGACCCGCGCCGCCTCGGGCCCGAGGTCGACGGGCTCCATGTAGGGGGCGTAGCGGCCGATGGTGTAGGTGGCGACGAGGTTGATGTCGAAGGCGTCGGTCCCCGCCGCCATGTCGGCCTGGAGCTTGTCGTAGAAGCCGTCGCGGTTGAAGAACAGGAGCTCGACCCTGTCGGCGTCGGCGGCGCTCTGGTTGTAGAGGTCGACGGTCGCCCGGAGGGCGGTCTCCTCCGAGCCGCCCGGCCAGCCGAGCACGGTCACCGTCGCGTTGGCCGCGAGCGGGAGCGCCAGCCCCGAGAGCAGGGCGAGCGCGGCGAGCGCGTGGCGTTTGGTCCTCATCCCCGGTTTCCTTTCTCTTTCTTCCCCGTTGGTCGTCATGCGTCCGAGCGCGCGAGATCCGCGACGCCGAGAATGCCCGCGCGTGTCCCGAGCCGCGCCGGCAGCAGCGTTGGCGCGAGCTCGGCCGGCACGTCGGCGAGGGCCGCGCGCACCCGGTCGAGATAGCCGGGGGCGAGGCCGACCCCGCCGCCGACGACGATCGCCGGCGGGTCGAGCGTCAACCTGATGTCGCGGCAGAGGAGCGCGACCCGGGCCGCCGAGCGCGCCAGCACGTCCTCGGCCCACGCCGCGCCGCCGGCGGCGCGGGCGAAGACCTCGGGCGCGTCGACGGCGTGGCCGGCCGCGGCGGCGGCTTCCGCGATCCAGCGGCCGGAGACGCCGTCCTCGAAGGGGGCCGCGCCGCCGGTCGCGGCGCGGAGCTGCCCGAAGCTCCCGGCGAGCCCGCCGAGGAGGCGCCCGCCGGCGACGATGCCGCCGCCGATGCCCGTCGAGACGGTGAGAAAGACGAGGTCGTCGCCGTCGCCGGCGCCGAGGCGGTGCTCGCCCCACGCCGCCGCCTGCGCGTCGTTGACCGCGAGGAAGGGGGCGCCGAAGAGCGCCGCACCCCGCGCGACGAGGGGATACCCGGACGGCACCGCGAGGATGCGCGGGTTCAGCCCCGACCAGCGCCCGTCGCGCACGAAGCCGGTGACCGCGGCGCCGACGGCGGCGACCGGCCCCCAGTCGCGCGCCGCACCGGCCGCGGCGGCGAGCCAGTCGTCGGGGCCGCCGGCGCGCGCGGTCGCGACGGTCGCCTCGGCGACGACCTCGCGGCCGCGGACGAGGGCGGCGAGGGTCTTGGTGCCGCCGATGTCGAGGGCGAGGATCGGCGCGTCGCGGCGGGCGAAGGCGCGGGTGACCGCGTCGCCGAACCACGCCGTGACGTGCTCGGGCCGGGTGATCGCCGAGCCGACGACGACGGCGCTCGCCCCGGCCCGCACCGCCGCGGCGGCCTGCTCCGGCGTGCGCAGCCGCCCCTCGGCGACGACGTGCGGCGTCAGCGCGCGGAGCCCGGCGACGAGGGCGATGTCGGGCGCGACCGGCTCCGGCCCGCCGGTGTAGCCCGAGAGCGTCGAGCCGACGATGTCCGCCCCCGCGGCGAGCGCGGCCTCGGCGTCGCCGACGCTGGCGCAGTCGGCCATGGCGAGGCGGCCGCGGGCGTGGATCGCGGCGACGAGCGCGGCGACCGCCACCGGCCGCGGCCGGTCGGTGGCGTCGAAGGCTATGATGTCGGCGCCGGCGTCGGCGAGCGCCGCGACGTCGTCGAGGAAGGGGGTGATCCGCACCGGGCTGTCGTCGAGGTCGCGCTTGACGAGGCCGATGATCGGCGCCGACACCGCCGCCCGCACCGCCGCGACGTAGGGCGCCGACTCGATGCGGAGCCCGCGCGCGCCGGCGTCGAGGGCGGCCCGGGCGAAGCCGACCACCGAGGCGGCGTCGTCCATCGCGCCGCCGGGCACCGGCTGGCACGAGACGATCAGGCTGTCTGCGATCGCGTCCGCCCGCATGGCTCCCCGTTCTCCGACGTGTCCCGTGACGATGCCCCCTAACGATGCCCGCAACGATGAGCGTGCCGCAACTGGAATGCAACTGGTATTATCGGCGCAGCTCGAACAGGAACTCGTAGACGTCGCCGCGGTAGCGGGTCTCGCAGTGCTCGACGATGCGGTCGTCGGCGAGGAAGACGCGCCGCTCGGTGAACAGGATCGGCGATCCCACCTTGCAGCGGAGGAGGCGCGCGTCCTCGGCGCCGGCGACCTCGGCGCGCAGGCGCTGGAGCGCCCGCTGCGGCTGGAACCCGAGGCCGGAGAGCGCGTCGTAGAGCGAGTCGCCGACGACCTCCGGGTCCGGCAGGAAGCTGGCGGGGACGGCGGCCTGCTCGATCGCGATCGGAACCCCGTCGGCGGTCCGCACCCGCCGCATCCGCACGACGGTGGTGTCGCCGCCGAGCCCGAGCGCCATCGCCTCGGCGGGCGAGGGCCGGGCGATGCGCCGCGACAGCCAGACGCAGCCGGGGACGAGGCCGCGGGCGCGCAGGTCCTCCGAGAAGCCCGTCAGCGCCGGCAGCGCCTTTTTCACCCGCGCGGCGATCTCGGTGCGCGCCCCGTGGCGGCGGCTGATCAGCCCCTCCTCCTCGAGCAGCGCGAAGGCGCGGCGGACGGTGACCCGCGAGAGCGACAGCGCCTCGGCGATGACGCGCTCGCCGGGAAGCGCCGCGCCCCCCTCGAGGCCACGCCCGGCGATCGTCCGCCGCATCGCCGTCTCCAGGCGCCTGTAGAGCGGCAGGTCGCCCGGAAGGTCCGCGTACGCATGCCGCAAGGCGTCCAGCACGGATTTTCGGCCTCCTGCCGCGGGGTCGCTGCTGGTATGGCACAGGTATTGCGGCGGGTCACCCCTTCCGCCGCGGCGAAACCGCACGCCCGGGGGCGTCGAGAAAGTATCGGCCGGGCGCCGCGGAGGAGGTGGCGCCCGGCGCCGGGCCGTCCTACTCTCCGCAGCAATCGCCGTCGGAACGGACGGAGCGCGGGCGGGGAGGCTGCG
>CAZEGY010000055.1:0-4190 GCA_964511815.1 uncultured Rhodovulum sp. | reverse complement strand
CGCGTTTTCGCGCGAGCTTCGGCAACGATCGCCCCTGCGGCGAGGGGGTGGTGCGCGACGCCGCCCCGACCGACGAATTCGACGGGGGGCGCGCGCTCCCCGCGGATGGAGGGGCGCCGCGACCGGCGCCTCCCGACAACAGAGGAGGAAAAGAATGCGATCCATCGTCACCCTGTCCGGGGCGCTCGCGGCCCTCACCCTCGGCGGCACGGCCGCCCTCGCCCAGAGCGGCACCGTCGCCTTCCTGATGCCCGACCAGGGCTCGACCCGCTACGAGGAGCGCGACTACCCGGGCTTCAAGGCCGAGATGGAGAAGCTCTGCCCCGACTGCCAGGTGATCTACCAGAACGCCAACGCCGACGTCGCGCTCCAGCAGCAGCAGTTCAACTCGGTGATCACCCAGGGCGCCAAGGTCGTCGTCCTCGATCCCGTAGACTCCGCCGCCGCCGCCTCGCTCGTCAACCTCGCCAAGGGCCAGGACGTCAAGATCATCGCCTACGACCGCCCGATCCCCGACGTGCCGGCCGACTTCTACGTCTCCTTCGACAACCAGGGCATCGGCAAGGCGATCTCCGAGAGCCTCGTCCAGCACCTCGAGGCCCAGGGCGTGGCCAAGGACAAGGGCGGCATCCTCCAGATCAACGGCTCGCCGACCGACGCCGCCGCCGGCCTCATCCGCGACGGCGTCCACGAGGGCCTCGCCGCCAGCGGCTACACGACGCTGGCCGAGTACGACACCCCCGACTGGTTCCCGGCCAACGCCCAGGAATGGACGAGCGGCCAGATCCAGCGCTTCGGCGACGAGATCGTCGGGGTCGTCGCCGCCAACGACGGCACCGGCGGCGGCGCGATCGCGGCGTTCAAGGCGGCCGGCGTCGACCCGAACCCGCCGGTCACCGGCAACGACGCGACGATCGCGGCGCTCCAGCTCATCATCGCCGGCGACCAGTACAACACCATCTCCAAGCCCTCGGAGATCGTCGCCGCCGCCGCCGCCAACATCGCGGTCGAGTTCCTCAAGGGCGAGACCCCGGAGGCCAAGACCACGCTCTACGACACGCCGTCGGAGCTCTTCGTCCCCGCCGTCGTGACCCGCGAGAACATCAAGGCGGAGATCTTCGACAAGGGGCTCAACACCGCCGCCGAGGTCTGCACCGGCTCCTACGCCGAGGGCTGCAAGGAGCTCGGCATCGAGTAGACCGCACCCGTCCGCCCGGCGGCCTGCGCCGGGCGGTCCCCTTTCCGTACCGGAGACCGCGAAGGCCATGACAGACACAGCGCACGCCTCGTCCGCGCCGGCATCGCCCCCGGGCGCGCTCATCCTCAGCCTCCGCGGCATCTGCAAGGACTTCGGCGCGGTCTCGGCGCTGACCGACATCGACCTCGACGTCCACGCCGGCGAGGTCGTCGCGCTGGTCGGCGACAACGGCGCCGGCAAGTCGACGCTCGTCAAGGTGCTCGCCGGCGTCCACGCCCCGACCGCGGGCGAGATCCGCTTCCGCGGCGAGCCCGTCACCATGTCGGGCCCCTCCGACGCCCTCGCCCTCGGCATCGCCACGGTCTACCAGGACCTGTCGCTCTGCGAGAACCTCGACGTCGTCTCCAACCTCTTCCTCGGCCACGAGCTCCAGCCCTGGCAGCTCGACGAGGTGGCGATGGAGGTCCGCGCCTGGACGCTGCTCTCCGAGCTCGCCGCCCGCATCCCGAGCGTGCGCGAGCCGATCGCCTCGCTCTCCGGCGGCCAGCGCCAGACCGTCGCCATCGCCCGCTCGCTGCTCCTCGACCCGCAGATCGTCATGCTCGACGAGCCGACGGCGGCGCTCGGCGTCGCCCAGACCGCCGAGGTCCTGAACCTCATCGAGCGGCTCAAGGCCCGCGGCCACGGCGTCATCATGATCTCGCACAACATGGAGGACGTGCGCGCCGTCGCCGACCGCGTCGTCGTCCTCCGCCTCGGGCGCAACAACGGCGTCTTCACCGCCGACGCCTCCAACGCCGAGCTCGTCGGCGCCATCACCGGCGCCACCGACAACGCCGTCTCGCGCCGCGCCGCCCGCCGCGAGGCCGCTTCCGAGGAGGCCCGCCCGTGACCGACAAGACCCCCAAGGTCCTCCTCGACCGCAGCGACAGCCGCGTCACCCATGCCGAGGGCCTGTCCGGCAGCATCGGCGCCTTCCTCGACCGCGTCCGCTCGGGCGACCTCGGCTCGCTGCCGGTGATCGTCGGCCTCGTCATCATCTGGACGGTGTTCTACTCGCTGAACCCGATCTTCCTGTCGCCGAACAACATGGTGAACCTGTTCTTCGACTGCTCGGTGATCGGCGTCATCTCCCTCGGCGTCGTCTGCGTGCTGCTCCTCGGCGAGATCGACCTCTCGGTCGGCTCGATGAGCGGCGTCGCCTCGGCGCTCCTCGGCGTCATCTGGGTGCGCGAGGGCCTCCCGGCCGTGCTCGCCATCGTCGCCGCCCTCGCCCTCGGCGCCGTCGTCGGCTGGGTCTACGCGGTGCTGCGCACCCGCCTGTCGATGCCGAGCTTCGTCTCGACGCTCTCGGGGCTTCTCGCCCTCCTCGGCCTCCAGCTCTACATGCTCGGCAGCACCGGCTCGATCAACCTCCCCTACGGCTCCTCGCTCGTCGCCTTCGGCCAGCTCATGGTCATGCCCGGGTGGTTCTCCCACGGTCTCGCGCTCATTCCCGGCATCGTCATGCTCGTCGTCGGCCTCCGCACCATGGAGAAGCGCCGCGCCGCCAACCTGTCGCCGGGCTCGCTGACCGGCCTCGTCGTCAAGGCGGTCGCGCTGACCGCCGGCCTCTCGTTCGTCGTCTACTACCTCAACGTCGGCCGCGGCGTGCCGTGGATGTTCGGCCTCTTCGTCCTGCTCGTCGTGGTGATGGACTACGCCTTCACCCGCACCAAGTGGGGCCGCTCGATGATGGCGGTCGGCGGCAACGCCGAGGCCGCGCGCCGCGCCGGCATCAACGTCCGCCGCGTCTACACCTCGGCCTTCATGGCCTGCTCGATGTTCGCGGCGGTGGGCGGCATCCTCTCGGCCGCCCGCCTCGCCTCGGCGAGCCAGCAGGCCGGCACCGGCGACGTCAACCTCAACGCCATCGCCGCCGCGGTCATCGGCGGGACCAGCCTCTTCGGCGGCCGCGGCAGCGCCTGGTCGGCGCTGCTCGGGATCATCGTCATCCAGTCGATCTCGAACGGGCTGACGCTGCTCAACCTCTCCTCCTCGCTCCGCTACATGATCACCGGCGCCGTGCTCGCCATCGCGGTGATCGTCGACAGCCTCGCGCGCAAGAGCCGCGTGTCCCACGGCCGCGCCTGACCCGAAAGGAAACCGCATGACGAACCCGCTCGACGGCAAGGTCGCCGCCATCACCGGTGCGGCCTCCGGGATCGGCCTCGCCTGCGCCAGGGCGATGCTCGCCGAGGGCGCGACCGTCGTCCTGATCGACCGCGCCGGCGACCGTCTCGACGCGCTCTGCGCCGAGCTCGGGCCGAAGGCGCGGTCGGTGGTCGTCGACCTCCTCGACGGCCCGGCGGTCTCGGGAATGCTGCCGCGCATCCTCGACGCCGGCGGCGGACTCGACATCTTCCACGCCAACGCCGGCTCCTACATCGGCGGCGACGTCATCGAGGGCGACCCCGACGCCTGGGACCGGATGCTGAACCTCAACGTCAATGCCGTATTCCGCTCGATCCACGCCGTCCTGCCGCACATGGTCGCGCGGAAGTCGGGCGACATCGTCGTCACGAGCTCGGTCGCCGGCGTCGTGCCGGTGGTGTGGGAGCCGATCTACACCGCCTCGAAGTTCGCGGTGCAGGCCTTCGTCCACACCATCCGCCGCCAGCTCGCCCCGCGCGGCGTCCGCGTCGGCGCCGTGCTGCCCGGCCCGGTGGTGACCGCCCTCCTCGACGACTGGCCTAAGGCGAAGATGGACGAGGCGCTGGCGAACGGCAGCCTGATGCAGCCCGAGGAGGTCGCCGAGGCCGTGCTCTTCATGGTCACCCGCAAGCCCGGCGTCACCATCCGCGACGTGGTGATCGTCCCCCACAGCCTCGACCTCTGACGATGCCCCCGGATCGCGGTTTCCCGATGGTTAAGCTCCACGACACACGACGCCGCCGGCGGCCTCGGCGTTCGTCCCCGTGGCGAAGCGTGGGGATCTCCCGGATTTCGACCG
>CAZEGY010000054.1:0-13717 GCA_964511815.1 uncultured Rhodovulum sp. | reverse complement strand
TCTTCTGGATCAGCGTCTGGGTGGCGAGGACGTGCTCGACCTCCGAGGTGCCGATGCCGTGGGCGAGCGCCCCGAAGGCGCCGTGGGTGGCGGTGTGGCTGTCGCCGCAGACGATGGTCATCCCGGGCTGGGTCAGGCCCTGCTCGGGGCCGATGATGTGGACGATGCCCTGGCGGACGTCGGCGACGTCGTAGAGCTCGATGCCGAACTCCTCGGCGTTGGCCCGCAGGGTGTCGACCTGGATGCGGCTCTCCTCGTTCTCGATGCCCTTGGCGCGGTCGAGGTCGGTCGGGACGTTGTGGTCGGGCACCGCCACGGTCTTGGCCGGCGCGCGGACCTTGCGGCCGGCCATGCGCAGGCCCTCGAACGCCTGCGGGCTCGTGACCTCGTGGACGAGGTGGCGGTCGATGTAGAGCAGGCAGGTGCCGTCAGGTGCCTCGTGCACCATGTGGCTGTCCCAGATCTTGTCGTAGAGGGTCTTCGGCATGGCTTGTCTCCCGCAGGGAATGGCTCGACGGACGGCTGGCCCGAGCGCGAGGCTCAGGCGCCGGTAAGTCGGCCGACCCGCGCGTGGAAGCGCCACGGCAGGCGGGTGTGGTCGTCCATGTCGAAGGCCCGCGTCATGGCGCGGGAGATACGCCGTTCGCACTCCGCGGGCAAGGGCGTCACGCGCCCGGGATCCGCGCGCCGCCCTGCCAGAAGCCCTCCGCCGGGCGGACCCCTCCGGCCGGGAAGCCGCGGCGGGAGAGGAGCGGCGGCCTCAGGCGGCGGGCGACGGCGGGGTCGTCGGCCTCGACCTGGCCGAGGCGGACGAGAAGCGCGGCGATGGCGCACTCCGAGGCGCGGGTGGCGCCGTCCTCGATCTTCAGGGCGACGCCGAGGCCGCGCGAAGGCAGGATGGCGGTGAAGACCGCCTCGGCGCCGGTCTTGACCGCGACGGCGCCGCCCGTCGCCGCCATGAGCTCGGTGCAGGCCCGGCCCTCGCCGGCGACGAGCGCCGGGTGGGCGACCATCGCCGCGACGAGACGGCGGGCGGCGTCCTCGCGGGCGCGGCCGAGGCCGCGGGGGTCGGCCATGCGCGCCATCGCGAAGGCGAGGCCGCGGACGGTGGTGGCGAAGTTCGGGGCGGAGCAGCCGTCGATGCCCCAGCCGGGGCTCGCGGCGTCGGTCATCTCCTCGAAGGCGGCGCGGACCGCCCGCTGCACCGGATGGTCGATCTCGACGTACTCGGCGCCGCCGCGGAGGTGGCGGTTGAGGGCGAGAAAGCCCGCGTGCTTGCCCGAGCAGTTGTTGTGGAGCTGGCACGGCGCCTCCCCCGCCGCGCGCAGGCGGTGGCGCTCGGGGGCGTCGTCGGGGACCTGCGTGCCGCAGCGGAGGTCGGGCTCGGCGAGCCCCAGGTCGGCGAGCCAGCACGCGACGCGGGAGACGTGCATCTCGGCGCCGTCGTGGGAGGCGCAGGCGAGGGCGAGGCTCTCGGCCGAGAGACCGTCGGCGGCGCCGCTCTCGACGAGGGGCAGCGCCTGGAGCATCTTGCACGACGAGCGCGGGAAGATGACGGCGTCCGGGTCGCCCCAGGCGGCGACGATGCCGCCCGCGGCGTCGCAGACGACCGCATGGCCGCGGTGCCGCGATTCGGGCAGGCTCCCGCGCCAGGTCTCGACCATCGTCACCGCGTCAGTCATCGCCGAATCCCTCCGCCAGATCGACCCCGAGTACCCCATGGAGATGGCGGAAGGCGAGGCGGATCCGCGACTTGACGGTGCCGAGCGGCACGCCCTCGCGGACGGCGATCTCGCCGTGGCTGAGGCCGTCGAAGAACGAGGCGACGACCACCCGGCGCTGCTCGGCGGCGAGGCCGGCGAGCGCGTCGCGGAGGCGGGCCTCGCGCTCGGCGGCGTTGACGGCGGCGAAGCCGTCGGGCTCGGGCTCGGGGCGGAACAGCGGGTCGAGCGGGTCGGGGCCGGGCCGCGCGGCGCGGCGGGCGAAGTCGACGCGGCGGTTGCGGGCGATCGCGTAGATCCACGCCGCCGCCGACGCCCGGTCGGGGTCGAAAGTCGCGGCGCGGCGCCAGACCGCGACCATCACGTCCTGGGCGATCTCGTCGGCGTCGGCCGGGCTCGCGCCGCGGCGCAGCGCGAACGCCTTGATCCGTCCGGCGTACCGCTCGAACAGCGCGACGAAGGCGTCGCGGTCGCGCGCGGCCACCGCCGACACGAGGTCGGCGTCGCTGGCGTCGGCGGATCGCGGCGTCAGGGGGGAGAGCATCGTCGGGCCTTGCTCGGCCGTGCACGTCGAGACGGATCGTCGCGTCACGGCTCGGTGAATCGCACGCAAGGGGCTGGCAAATCCCCGCTGCGTCGCGCTAGAGTAGCGTCGCGTCGAAGACAAAGACAAGCTTGACCGCGGTCATGTTTCCGTCACGGCAGTCTCTGGCCAGGGGGCGCGCCACGGAGCCGCGGGAACGAGCACGGGAACGAGCAGGAGATACTGGTACATGAAGTTCAGGTTCTGGCATCCGATCGCGTTCTGCGTCGCGCTTTCGGGAGCGGGACAGGCGCTCGCACAGTCGGCCGAACGCGTCGCCGCCCACACCGATTGGAGCGTCTTCGTCGCGAACGCGCCCAAGGAGTGCTACATCGTCTCGCCGCCGACCAGGTCGTCGGCGTCGCGCGACGGCGCCCCGGCCGAGGTCCAGCGCGGCGACATCCGCCTCTTCGTCGCCTTCCGCCCGGGCGAGAACGTCTCGAACGAGGTGAGCTTCACCGGCGGCTACCCGTTCCGGCCGGGGAGCACGGTCACCCTCGACATCGGCGGCAACAAGTTCTCCCTCGGCCCCGGCCAGGGTGACGCCGGCGAATGGGCGTGGACCGATCCCTCCGACGACAGCAAGGCGGTCGCCGCGATGCGCCGGGGCTCGACCGCGACGCTGACCGGGACGTCGTCCCGGGGGACGACGACGGTCGACACCTTCTCGCTCTCGGGCTTCACCGCCGCCGTCGAGGACGCCGAGGCGCGCTGCCGCTGAGGCGGGCGGGGACCGGCGGCGGCCCGGGCTGGCAATTCCGGGCCGGAGTCGCTATGTGACGCGGACCTTTCCCGCAGGTCCGCAGCCGCGCCATGCCCGCTCCCACGATGCCCGCCACCATGCCCGCCCTCCCGATGACCGTCGCCACGCCGATCACGCCCGCCGTCCTGACCCTGCCCCGCGCCCTGCCGGTCGCGGAGCGGGCGAACGTCGTCGGGATGACCCGCCCGGCGCTCCATGCCGCGCTCGTCGCGGCCGGAACCCCCGAGGGGCAGGCGGCGATGCGGGTCAGCCAGATCTGGCAATGGGTCTATCACCGCGGCGCCCGCGACTTCGCCGCGATGTCGAACCTCGCCAAGCCGTTCCGGGCGATGCTCGCGGAGCGTTTCGCCATCGAGCGGCCGGAGATCGTCACCCGCCAGGTGTCGGCGGACGGGACGCGCAAGTACCTGCTGCGCGTCGCCGGCGGGCACGAGGTCGAGACCGTCTACATCCCCGAGGAGGACCGCGGCACGCTCTGCGTGTCGAGCCAGGTCGGCTGCACCCTCACCTGCTCGTTCTGCCACACCGGCACCCAGCGGCTGGTGCGCAACCTGACGGCGGCGGAGATCGTCGGGCAGATCCTCGTCGCGCGCGACGACCTCGCCGACTGGGGGCGCAAGCCCGACGAGAAGCGGCTGGTGTCGAACATCGTGCTGATGGGCATGGGCGAGCCGCTCTACAACTTCGATTCGGTCCGTGACGCGATGCGGATCGCCATGGACGGCGAGGGCATCGCCCTGTCGCGGCGGCGGATCACCCTGTCGACGAGCGGCATCGTGCCGGAGATCGCCCGGGTCGGGGAGGAGATCGGCTGCCTGCTCGCCATCTCGTTCCACGCGACCACCGACGCGGTGCGCGACTCGCTCGTGCCGATCAATCGCAAGTGGAACATCGCGGCGCTGCTCGACGCCTGCCGGGCCTATCCGCGGCTGTCGAACGCCGAGCGCATCACCTTCGAGTACGTGATGCTGAAGGGCGTCAACGATTCGGACGCCGACGCCCGGCGGCTGGTGAAGCTGATCGCCGGCATCCCGGCGAAGATCAACCTCATCCCGTTCAACCCCTGGCCCGGCGCGCCCTACGAGCGCTCCGACCCCGAGCGCATCGAGGCGTTCGGGACGATCGTCAACCGCGCGGGCTACGCCTCGCCGGTCAGGACGCCGCGCGGCGAGGACATCATGGCGGCGTGCGGGCAGCTCAAGAGCGCCTCCGAGCGGCAGCGGCGGGCGGCGCGGGCCTGAGCGCGCGGCGGGGCGTCGCTGCAACACGTCCGGCGGACCCTTTGACGGGTCGGCGGGAATCGGCTTCCCCGGTCGGCGTGGTTAGCGGTATATCAACCGTATCGGGCAGAAATCGCGACGTCCCCGAGCGGACGCGATCGAGCAAGCAAAAAGACGAGCAGGCAATGAACGAACGGACATGGAGACTGGGCTCCGGCGACGACGAGGCGGCGGGCGACCCGGGGGGGCTGTGGACACGGCGGAGCGCGCTGGCGCTGACCGCGGGATTTCTCGCCGCGGGGGCGCTGCCGGCGAAGGCGGCGTACGTGCAGACGATGGCGCCGCGGGCGAACCACATCGTCGTCTCGAAGACCAACCGGGTGATGGCGCTGATGGCGGGCGAGAAGACGCTCAAGCGCTACAAGATCCATCTCGGCTTCCAGCCGGCGGGACACAAGTTGCAGTCGGGTGACGGGCGGACCCCGGAGGGGCGCTACTACATCGACCGCCGCAATCCGCGGAGCGATTTCTATCTCTCGCTCGGGATCAGCTATCCCAACGTCATCGATCTCGCGCGGGCGAATGCGCGGGGCGTGCGCGCCGGCGGCGACATCATGATCCACGGCGGCCCGCGCCGCGCCGCCGACCGGCGCAAGAAGGACTGGACCGCCGGCTGCATCGCGGTCTCCGACGCGGAGATCGAGGAGATCTGGACGATGGTCCCGACCGGCATCCCGATCACCATCCTCGCCTGACGGCCGCCGCGTCCCGGGGACGCGGCGATCAGTCCTCGTCGAGCCAGGCGTTGCCGGGGACGATGACGAGGGCGAGGGCGAAGACGGTGAGGCCGACTTGGAGGAGGTTGAGCCACAGCGGGTAGTCGGCGCTCCACGGCGCGGTCGCGGTCTCCGCCTGCATCGCCAGCCCGGCGGAGGCGAGAAGCGACGCGGCGCCGTAGGCGACGAGGCAGGGGACGACCGGCATGCCGATGTCGCGCATCCGCTGGGCGAGGAGGCAGACGTAGGCGACGACGCCGGCGACGACGGCGAGCGCGATCCCGGCGCCACCGGCGAGCGCGACCGGGGTCCGTCCCTGCCCGGCGCCGATGCCGGCGAAGGTCGCGCAGGCGACGACGACGGCGCCGACCGCGAGGGTGACGAGCAACCCCGCGCCGAGATAGCTCAGGCGCCCGCGGTAGCCGCCCCAGGTGAACCAGCCGGACCAGCCGGGATGCCAGCTCCGGCCCACCGGGTTACTGGCCGAGGAGCTCGACCCACCAGATCTTGCCGCCCGGCTCCTGATACCAGCCGATGCCGAGGCCGCGGGCGGAGGGGTCGAGGATCACCTCGCGGGTGTCCCGGAAGTCGAGCCAGGTCTTGAGGACGGTGAGGTCGCTGTCGGAGCCCTCGGAGAGGTTCTCGCCGACGACCTCGCCGCGGTAGCCGGCGCGGAAGGCGCGCTCGCGCGGGCTGGTCAGGTCCGAGCCGAAGTGCCAGGCGCGCTGCTGCACCGACATGTCGCGGGCGTGGGTCTCGGCGGCGGCGTTGAGCTCGGCCGAGAGCTGGACCGGCGCGACGCCGTTCTCGGCGCGCACCGCGTTGACGGCGTCGAGGTGGCGGAGCTCGATGGCGTCGCGGTCGGCCTCGGAGAGCCGCAGGCCACCGCCGCCGCCGCTCTCGCAGGCCGCCAGCGCGAAGAGGGCGACGACGGCGGCGAGGAACGGGCGGAACATCGGGGGGTCCAACTCGGAAAGTTGCGGTTCGTGGGTGTCTACCGGCTTTCCGGGGGCCGTTCAAACCGAATCCGGGCGCGCGCCCCGCGGCGGCGCCGGAGTGTTGCCGCAATGCCGGGGCCTGCTACCATCGCCGGCATGGCGCCGGCCGACCGACTGAAACCCTATCGCGCGAAGCGCGACTTCACCCGCACGAGCGAGCCCGCGGGCGGCGGCCCGGCGGCCGGGGGCAACGTCTTCGTCGTCCACAAGCACCACGCCACCGCCGACCACTACGACCTCCGCCTCCAGGTGGGCGACGTGCTGAAGAGCTGGGCGGTGCCGAAGGGGCCGTCGCTCGACCCCGCCGACAAGCGGCTCGCGGTCGAGACCGAGGACCACCCGCTCGCCTACGTCGACTTCGAGGGGGTGATCCCGGAGGGAGAATACGGCGGCGGGCCGATGATCGTCTGGGACACCGGCACCTGGGCGCCGATGGGGGACGCGGAGAAGGACATCGCCGCCGGGGCGTTCAAGTTCCGCCTGGCGGGGGAGAAGCTCGGCGGCGGCTGGATGCTGACGCGGCTGAAGCCGCGGGCGGGGGAGCGGAAGACCAACTGGCTGCTCTTCAAGGAGCGCGACCAGGCGGCGGACCCGGCGACCGACATCCTCGCGGCGCGGCCGGAGAGCGTGAAGAGCGGGCGGCGGATCGAGGAGCTGACCGCCTCCCCGGCCCCCCCTGCCCCGCCGGCACCGCCGTCGCCGGCGAAGCGGCTGCGGCCGGGAGCGGTGGCGGGCGCGGTCAGGGAGCCGGTGCCGGCGGGGCTGGCGCCGCAGCTCGCCGCGCCGGTCGCCGAGCCGCCGGCGGGGGACGACTGGCTGCACGAGATCAAGCTCGACGGCTACCGGACGCTCGCCTTCCGCGACGGCGCGGCGGTGCGGCTGGTGACGCGGGGCGGGCTCGACTGGACGCACCGCTACGGCGACCTCGGCGACGCCGTCCGGGCGCTGCCGTGCCGGGAGGCGGTGGTCGACGGCGAGATCGTCGTGCTCGACGACAAGGGGGTCAGCCGCTTCGCGCTGTTGCAGGACGCGCTGTCCCGGGGGGCGCAGACCGAGCTCGTCTTCTTCGCCTTCGACCTGCTCCGGCTCGACGGCTGGACGCTGACGGGGGCGCCGCTCGCGAAGCGCAAGGGATTGCTCGCGCGACTGCTCGCGGGCGCGACCGGGCGGTCGGCGATCCAGTATTCGGACCACGTCGCAGGCGGCGGGCGGGCGTTCTACGACCAGGTCTCGGCGCTCGGGCTCGAAGGCGTCGTCTCGAAGCGGGCGGGGGCCCTCTACCAGCCCGGGCGGTCGAAGACCTGGGTCAAGGCGAAGGCCAAGCTCGTCGGCGACTTCGTCATCGCGGGCTTCACGCTGTCGGACAAGGCCGAGGGGATCGGGGCGCTGGCGCTCGCCACCTGGGAGGGGGGCGAGCTCCGCTACCGGGGCAAGTGCGGGACGGGATTCGATGCGGCGACGCTCGCCGACCTCCACGCGCGCCTCGCGCCGCTCGAGGACCGCGGGCTGGTGCTCGACGGGGCGCCGAAGGACGTCCGCCCGGTGCGGCCGGTCCATTCGGCGCGGATCCAGTACTCGAACATCACCGCCGACGGGGCGGTGCGGCACGCGGTCTTTCTCGGGCTCCGCGACGTGCTCGGGTCGGGAGCGCTGACGGCGGAGGCCGAGCCGCCGCCGCGGGAGCGGCTGATCTCGGAGGCGGACCTCGCGACGGTCTGGGTGACCAACCCGACGCGGCGGCTCTTCGGGCGCTCCGGCCCGACCAAGCTCGACGTCGCGGTCTACTACGCCGCGGTCGGCGACTTCATGCTGCCGCATCTCTTCGGGCGGCCGGTCAGCCTCGTGCGCTGCCCGACGGGGAAGCCCGAGGACTGCTTCTTCCAGCGCCACGGGTTCCTGGGGATGCCGGAGGGGGTCGACGTCTTCGAGACCAGGACCAGCGACGAGGAGGACCGGACCTACCTGAGCGTGGCGACGGCGAAGGGCTACCTCGCGCTCGCCCAGTTCGGGGTCGTCGAGTTCCACACCTGGGGGGCGCGGGTGAAGACGCTGGAGCGGGCCGACCGGGTGGTCTTCGACCTCGATCCCGGCGAGGGCATCGCCTGGCGCGAGGTGGTCGAGGCCGCGGTGCACGTCCGCGAGGCGCTGGCGGCACTCGGGCTCGTCGCCTTTGCCAAGACGACGGGCGGCAAGGGCGTCCACGTCGTCGTGCCGGTGCGGACGCGGCTCGGGTGGAAGGCGGTGCACCGGGCGACGAGCGACATCGCGGCGGAAATCGCGGCCGCGGCGCCCGGCACCTTCACGACGGTGATGGGCGCCGCGAACCGCCGGCGGCGGATCTTCATCGACTTCCACCGCAACGCCCGCGGGGCGACGGCGGTGGCGCCCTATTCGTTGCGGGCGCGCAACAACCTGCCGGCAAGTGCGCCGCTGGCGTGGGAGGATCTCGAGAACGTCGACGCGCCGGAGGATTTTAACTATTCTTCCCTCCCGGGTCTGGTGGCCGCCACCGGCGATCCCTGGGCCGACATCGACAGCTTCGCACGCGACCTTCCCGCGCCCTCGCGCGTTAAGGGATGAGATCGCAAGGAGAGACGAGATGGCGCCCAGGGCCTCCTGGAAGGGATACCTCAAGCTGAGCCTCGTGAGCTGCCCGGTGCGGCTCTACCCGGCGACGAGCGCGAGCGAGCGGATCCGCTTCAACCAGCTCCACAAGGACACCCACAACCGGATCAACATGAAGCCGGTCGACCCCGAACTCGGGCTCGTCGAGCGCTCCGATCTGGTCAAGGGCTACGAGTACGAGGACAAGAAGTACATCATCCTCTCCGACGAGGATCTCGAGGCGGTCAAGCTCGAGACCAACCACACCCTGTCGATCGAGGCGTTCGTCGATGCCGACGAGGTCGACGTCATCTGGCAGGACACCCCCTACTATCTCGCACCGGACGGGGCGATGGCGGAGGAGACCTTCATCGTCCTCCGCGAGGCGATGCGGGCGGCGGGCAAGGTGGCGCTGGCGCGGCTCGTCCTGTCGAGCCGCGAGCGGGTGGTGACGATCGGGGCGCGCGACAAGGGGATGTTCGTGACGACGCTCCGGGCGCCGAACGAGGTGCGGGCGACCTCGGCCTACTTCGACGACATCCCCGACGACGCGCCCGACAAGGAGATGCTCGAGCTCGCCGAGGCGCTGATCAAGCAGAAGACGACGAAGTTCGACCCCGCCGCCTACGAGGACCGCTACGAGGCGGCGCTGAAGGCGATGATCAAGGACAAGCTCAAGGGCCACAAGCCGATCATCGCGGCGGCGCCCGAGCGCGGCAACGTCGTCAACCTCATGGACGCGCTGAAGCAGAGCCTCGGCCAGGCCAAGCCGCCGGCGCCGAGCAAGGGCAAGGCCGCGGCGGCGAAGGCCGAGCCGGCGGAGAAGCCGGCCAAGGCGCCGCGCAGGACGGCGGCGAAGAAGGCGTCGTGACCGCGGGCGTCGCGCGGGTACGCGGATGACCTCCCTCGCCGGCCATACCTTCGGCATCGTCGGGGCGCTCGACGCCTTTCCCCGCCGGCTGGCGGCGCGCGAGGTCGAGCGCCTCGGGGGCACGCTCCGGCGCGGGGTCGGGCGGGCGACGACCGACGTGGTGATCGGCCGGCGCTGGCTCGCGGCCGGGACGGTCGCCGGGATCGCGGCCCGGATCGCCGCCGAGCGCGCCGCCGGGCGGCGCGTCCTGAGCGAGGGAAGCTTCCGGCGGATGATCGGCGCGGGCCGCGCGGCGCCCGAGGGCGGCATCGCCCGGGCGGCGCTCGTCGAGGGCTCGGGCCTTGACGGGGCGACCCTCGATCTCCTCGCCCTCGCCGACGCCTTCGAGCGCGGCGAGGAGCCCTTCACCTTCCGCGACGCCATCCTCGCGAAGAAGTACGCAGGGCTGATCGCCGGCGGCGCCGACTGGCTCGCGATCGCCCGGTCGGTCCACCGCGCGGACGGCGGGCCGGGACCGCTGACGGCGAAGGCGCTCCACGCCGAGGAGGGCCGGGTCTGGCTCCGTGGCGGCGACGGCCTCGCCGAGCTCGACGGCCAGCTCCGCATGGACCTCGGGCCCGGGCCGGACCTCGACGCCCTCTTCGACGCCGCCGAGACCGCCGAGGCGGCGGGCGAGCACGCGGCGGCGGCGCGGCTCTACGGGCGCTGCCTCGACGCCGATCCGGGCGACGCGGTCGCGGCCTTCAACCGCGGCAACTGCCTGCGCGCCCTCGGGCGGCTCGGGCCGGCGGCGCAGGACTACGTCCGGGCGGCGAAGCGCGACCCCGGCTTCGTCGAGGCGTGGTTCAACCTCGGGACGCTGATGGCCGAGGCCGGCCACGCCGCGGCGGCGCGGCGGCACTACGCCCGGGCGATCGCCGTCGATCCCGGCTACGGCGACGCGGTCTTCAACCTCGCGACGCTGGCGTTCGAGGCCGGCGACCTCGCCACGGCCGGGCGGTGGTGGGCGCGCTACCTCGAGCTCGACAGCGAGTCCGAATGGGCGCGGACCGCCGAGCGCGGGGTGCGCTACGTCGCGATGCAGGCCGGGACATGACCGACTTCCTCCTCGACGGCCCCGAGGACGCGCCGAGCCGCGTGCTCCTCGCCCACGGCGCCGGCGCGGCGATGGACTCCGCCGCAATGACCGCGGCGGCGGGCGCCCTCGCGGCGACGGGCCTCCGGGTGGCGCGCTTCGAGTTCGGCTACATGGCCGCGCGCCGCACCGGCGGCAGGGCCGGGCCGCCGCGGGCGGAGGCGGTGATGCCGGAGTACCGCGCCGCCGTCGACGCCCTCGGGCCGGGCGCGCCGCTCGTCATCGGCGGCAAGTCGATGGGCGGGCGGGTCGCGAGCATGGTCGCGGACCGGCTCCACGCCGAGGGGCGGGTCGCCGGGCTCCTCTGCCTCGGCTACCCGTTCCACCCGCCGGGCAAGCCGGCGCAACTCCGCACCGCGCACCTCGCGGGGCTGGCGACGCCGGCGCTGATCGTGCAGGGCACGCGCGATCCCTTCGGGACGCGGGAGGAGGTGGAAGGCTACGCGCTCTCCCCGGCCATCGAGATCCTCTGGGTCGAGGACGGCGACCACGACCTCCGCCCGCGCAAGCGGGAGACCGGCATGAGCCCGGCCCAGGCGATGGCGGCGGTCGCGGCGCGGGTGCGGGACTGGGCCGCGGGGCTTTGAAGGTCGCGACCTTCAACGTCAACGGCGTGGTGAAGCGGCTCGCCAACCTGCTCGACTGGCTCGCCGAGGCCGAGCCCGACGTCGTCTGCCTCCAGGAGCTCAAGGTCGCCGACCCCGACTTCCCCGTCCGGGAGATCGCCGCCGCGGGCTACGGCGCGGTCTGGCGCGGCCAGCGGTCATGGAACGGCGTCGCCATCCTCGCCCGGGATGCCGAGCCGATCCTGACCCGCGACACCCTGCCCGGCGACGCCGACGACCGCCAGCCGCGCTACGTCGAGGCGGCGGTGCGCGGCGTGCTCGTCGCCTCGCTCTACGCGCCGAACGGCAACCCGCAGCCGGGGCCGAAGTTCGCCTACAAGCTGGCGTGGATGGCGCGCCTGCACGCCCATGCCGCCGAGCTCGTCGCCGCCGGGGTGCCGGTGGTGCTCGCCGGGGACTACAACGTCACGCCGGAGCCGCGCGACGTCTATCCGACCCGCTCCTACGACGACAACGCCCTGACCCAGCCCGCGCCCCGCGCGGCCTATGCGCGGCTCGTCGCGCAGGGCTGGACCGACGCGCTGCGGGCGCTGCACCCGGACGATGCGGCGCTCTGGACGTTCTGGGACTACCGGCGCAACCGCTGGGAGCGGAACGGCGGGATGCGCCTCGACCACCTGCTCGTCAGCCCCGCCCTCGCGCCGCGGCTCGGGGCGGCGGGGGTCGACCGGTCGGTGCGCGGCCGCGACAACGCCAGCGACCATGCCCCGACGTGGATCACCCTCGCCGACTGACCGGCCGAGGCGCCCGCGGCGCCGCCCCCTACCGCGGCTTGCGCTCGGCGACCGGCTCGCCGGCGGCGCGCCAGGCGCCGAAGCCGCCGTCGAGGCTCGCGGCGCGGAGGCCCATCGCCTGCGCGGTCTGCGCGGCGAGGAGCGAGCGCCAGCCGGCCGCGCAGTAGAAGACGAAGAGGCGGTCCTCGCCGAACCACGCCTTGTGGTAGGGGCTCGCCGGGTCGATCCAGAACTCGAGCATCCCCCGCGTCGCGTGCCGGGCGCCGGGGATCATGCCCTCGCGCTCGAGCTCGCGCGGGTCGCGGACGTCGACGAAGACGACGCCCGGGTCGGCGCGCAGCGCCGCGGCCTCGGCGACGTCGACCGCGCGCACCTCGGCCGCGGCGGCGGCGAGGAGGTCGCGGTAACCGACCGCCATCACACCGCCTCGGCCTCGAGCGGCACCGAGCCCGCCGGCGCGCGGAAGCCCGACCGCGGGTAGACCCCGAGGATCTGGAGGTGGGTGGTGAAGTAGGCGAGCTCGTCGAGGGCGCGCCGCACCGGCGCCTCGTCGGGGTGGCCCTCGATGTCGGCGTAGAACTGGGTGGCGGTGAAGGCGCCGCCGAGCATGTAGCTCTCGAGCTTGGTCATGTTGACGCCGTTGGTGGCGAAGCCGCCCATCGCCTTGTAGAGCGCCGCCGGGATGTTGCGGACGCGGAAGACGAAGGTGGTCAGCGTGTCGCCCGGGGGCGCGGGCGCGGGCTCGGGCGCCATGACGAGAAAGCGGGTGGTGTTGGTGTCGTTGTCCTCGATGTGGCGGGCGAGGACGGCGAGCCCGTGGATCTCGGCGGCGAGCTCGGAGGCGAGGGCGGCGAGCGCCGGGTCGGCCGCCTCGGCCACCGCCGCCGCCGAGCCCGCGGTGTCGGCACCGGCGACGGCCTCGATGCCGTGCTCGCGCAGGAAGCTCCGGCACTGGCCGAGGAGCGGCGGCTGGCTCATCGCCCGCTTGACGTCCTCGATGCGGGCGCCGGGCACGGCGAGGAGGTTGGCGTGGACGCGGACGAAGTGCTCGCCGGTGATGTGGAGGCCCGAATCGGGCAGGAGATGGTGGATGTCGGCGATCCGCCCGTAGGTCGAGTTCTCGATCGGCAGCATGGCGCGGTCGGCCGACCCGTCCCGGACCGCGGCGATCGCCCCCTCGAAGGTGCGGCACGACAGCGGCTCGAGCAGCGGAAACGCCTCGACGCAAGCCTGGTGCGAGTAGGCGCCGAGGGCCCCCTGGAACGCGATCCTGCCGGTCGAAGCACGCATGGAAGTTTCTCCTTTCCGATCCCACGGCTCCTAGCGCAGCGCCGGCGGGAAGGAAAGCCGCACCGCCCGCCGCCACGACACCACCGCCGGACGTCGCGGCGCACCCCCCGAGGCATTCATACGGCCTCGAAACCTGGAGAGCAGGCGTTTTCGGCCAACAGGCCGAAAAAAACCAAAGAAAACGATGCGCGCACCTGCGCGCACGAAATCGCGGCAACGGCCGCGTCCCGCACCCTCCGCTCGCGCCGGCGCTTCGGAACCGCAGCCGGGCGGCGGATGCCGGCGTCGGAGGGGGGCTCGATGCCCCCCTTCGACGCCCCCCTCCGGCGGCCGGTCGCACGGAACCCCCTTCACAGCCGCTTCGAAATCGCCTATCCGGGCTGCGGGCGTGTCCCC
>CAZEGY010000053.1:9981-13749 GCA_964511815.1 uncultured Rhodovulum sp. | reverse complement strand
CGCACCGGCTGCACCGACAGGCGGGAGTTCTTCACCAGCACCATCTCGGCGAGGCGCGGGTCGGCCTTGATCGCCTCGAGCGTCACCGGGTTCGGGAGCGGCGCGACGGCGCGGAGGTCGACGCACTTCCAGCGGGCGTCGTCGGCGGTCGAGTCGGGGTGGGCCTCGGCGATGACCTCGACGACGCCGACGATCTCCTTGGCCGCGCCGGAGTGATAGAAGAAGCCGAGGTCGCCCTTCTTCATCGCCACCATGTTGTTGCGGGCCTGGAAGTTGCGGACGCCGTCCCACTCCTGCCCGGCGTCGCCCTTCGCGACCTGGTCGTCCCAGCCCCAGGTCTCGGGCTCGGACTTGAAGAGCCAGTAGGCCATCGTCGCCTCCCTCAGCCGATCGCGCGGTGCCACGGGCGGATCGTCACCTTCGCGAAGAGCCCCGCCTTCGCGTAGGGGTCGGCCGCCGCCCACGCCTCGGCCGCCGCGCGGTCGGCCACGTCGACGACGACGAGCGAGCCGGTCATCGCTCCGCTCTCGTCGAGGAACGGTCCCGCCTGGACGACGACGCCGCTCTCCTTGAGGTAGGCGAGGTGGTCGGGGCGGTTCGCCTTGCGGATCTCGATCCCGCCGGGCTTGTCGTCGCAGATCAGCGCGAAGAGCATGGTGTCATTCCTCCCTGAGCGGTCGCGAAAGCAAGGCCTCCATCGCCTCGCCGATCGTCGCCGCGCCCTCGAGCACGTCGGCGACGGCTGCGGCGATCGGCAGCTCGACGCCGTGGCGGGCGCCAAGCTGGCAGGCGGCGCGCGCCGTCGCAACCCCCTCGACGGTGCCCGCCGGCCGCGCCGCGCCGGCGCCGAGCGCGTGGCCGGCGAGGAAGTTGCGCGACTGGGTCGAGTTGCAGGTCAGCGACAGGTCGCCGAGGCCGGAGAGGCCGGCGAGGGTCTCGGGGCGCGCGCCCATGGCCACGGCGAGGCGGGTCATCTCGGCGAAGCCGCGGGTCATCAGCGCGGCGCGGGCCGACGCCCCGAGGCGCGCGCCCTCGACCATGCCGCAGGCGATGGCGACGACGTTCTTGAGGGCGCCGCCGAGCTCGGCGCCGGTCACGTCGTCGGTCAGGTAGAGGCGGAGGCGAGGGGTGGCGAGGCCCGCCTGCAACGCCCGCCCGAGCACCGGGTCGGTGCAGGCGAGGGTGAGGGCGGTCGGCAGGCCGCGGGCGATCTCGCCGGCGAAGCCCGGCCCGGTCAGCGCCGCGAGCCGGTGGCCGGGGAGGAGTGCGGCGGCGATGCCGGTCTGGGTGCGGAGCGTGCGCGCGTCGATGCCCTTGGCGCAGAGGACGAGCGGCACCGCCGGCAGGGCGGCCCCGTGGGCGGCGAGGAACGCCTCGGTCGCCTGCGCGGGGACGACGAGAAGGATCGCGCCGGCGTCGGCGAGGGCGGCGAGGTCGCCCGTCGCCGCGAGCCCGGGCGGAAGCGCGACGCCGGGAAGGGCCTGGGTCTCGCGGGTCCGCTCGGCGGCGGCCATGCGCGGCGCATCGCGCCCCCAGAGGCGCACCGCGCGGCCGGCGGCGGCCTCGGCGACGGCGAGCGCCGTGCCGAAGGCGCCGGCACCGATGACGCCGATGGGGCCGGTCATGCCTTCGCCCCCTTGCGGCCGGCGCCGAGGAGCGGCGCGGCGGTGGCGTCGAGCGGCCATCGCGGCCGGGCGGAGAGGCCGAGGCCGTCGGGGGCGCCCGTCGCCATGCGCTCGGCCGCGGCCCAGGCGATCATCGCGCCGTTGTCGGTGCAGAGCGCGAGCGGCGGTGCGAGGAAGCGCGCGCCCGCCGCGTCTGCGACCGCGTCGAGGGCGGTGCGGATGGCGCGGTTGGCGGCGACGCCCCCGGCGACCGCGAGGACCGGCGCCACCCCCGGGTGGCGGTCTCCGAAGGCGCGGAGGGCGCGGCGGGTCTTTTCCGCGAGGGTCTCGGCGACGGCGGCCTGGAAGCCCGCGCAGACGTCGGCGCGGTCGCCGCGGGTCAGGCCGCCCTGCGCGGCGACGAGGCGGTCGCGGGCGCGGCGGACGGCGGTCTTCAGGCCCGAGAACGAGAGGTCGCAGCCGTCGCGGTCGAGGAGCGGCCGCGGGAAGGCGAAGCGCGCCGCGTCGCCCGCCGCGGCCTCGGCCTCGACGGCGGGGCCGCCGGGCTGGGGGAGCCCGAGGAGCTTCGCGACCTTGTCGAAGGCCTCGCCCGGCGCGTCGTCGATGGTACCGCCGAGGCGGAGGAAGGCGTCCGGCCCCTCGACGGCGAGGAACTGGCAGTGCCCGCCCGAGACGAGGAGGAGGAGGTAGGGGAAGGCCACGTCCTCGACGAGCCGCGGGGTCAGGGCGTGGCCGGCAAGGTGGTTCACCCCCCAGAGCGGCAGGCCGCGGCCGGCGGCGAGACCCTTGGCGAACATCACCCCGGCGAGGACACCGCCGATGAGGCCGGGGCCGGCTGTGACCGCGACGGCGTCGATCTCGGCGAGGGTGAGCCCGGCGCGGTCGAGGGCGGCGGCGGTGACGGTGTCGAGCCGCTCGGCGTGGGCGCGGGCGGCGATCTCGGGGACGACGCCGCCGTAGGGGTCGTGGAGCGCATCCTGGCCGGCGACGACGGAGGCGAGGATCGTTCCGACCGCCGTGCCCGGGCGGGCGCGGACGATCGCGGCGGCGGTGTCGTCGCAGCTGCTCTCGATGCCGAGGATGACGCGGGCGCCGTCCACCTTGTCTCCTTCGCGCCGTCGCGCCGATTGTGCCGGGCGCGCGCCGCAGGTAACACCGCGACCGGCCCCGTGCAACGGCGGGGCCCGGAGGGGCGATGACCGAGACGCTGATCCTGACCCGCCCCCGGCACCAGTCCGAGGCCTTCGCCGCGGCGGTGGCCGAGGCGCTGCCCGGCCGCTTCGCCGTGCTCGTCGCGCCGCTCCTCGACATCGTCCCGGTTCCGGGCGCTCCTCTCGATCTCTCCGGGCTCCAGGGCATCGTCTTCAGCTCGGCGAATGGCGTCGAGCAGTTCGCCGCCCGGAGCTCCGAGCGTGGCCTCGTCGCCTACTGCGTCGGCGAGATGACCGCGGCCGCGGCGCGCGCGGCGGGGTTCGAGGCGGTCTCCGCCGACGGCGACGTCCACGACCTCGCCACGCTCGTCCTTTCCGCGCACCGGAAGGGGGCGGAGGCCTTCCTTCATGTCCGTGGCCGCCACGCCGCGGGGAACCTCGTCGGAAGCCTCGCGGCGGTGGGGGTGCCGGCGCGGGCGGCGGAGATCTACGACCAGGTGCCGCTGGCGCTCGACGGCCCCGCCCGGGCGCTCCTCGCTGCCGGCGGGCCGGCGGTGGTCGCGCTCTTCTCGCCGCGCTCGGCCCGGCTCTTCGCCGCGGCGGCCCGCGCCGGACGCTGGCCGCTCGCGAGGGTCGCCGCCGTCTCGATCTCGGCGGCGGCCGATGCGGCGCTCGACGGGCTCGGGCTCGGCCGCCGGGTGGTGGCGGGGACGCCCGGACGCGCCGGGATGCTCGCCGCCCTGGCCGCGACCTGACCGGCCCGGCGCCCGCCGCCGCGACGCCGGAACGCCCGGCGGCGGGCGGCCATCGGCTTGTTCCCCCCCTTGGGTTGCCCTAGTATCCGTCTCGCACTGCAAGGGGAGCGGGGACGGAGAATGGCGAGCAAGAAATCCGGTACGCCTCAAGGCGATGGCGCCCCCGGGCCGACGTCGCGGCAAGCGCCCGACCCGAAGGACGCGGCGGCCGGCCTCGCCGGTCCCGAGGTGACCCCC
>CAZEGY010000053.1:0-9881 GCA_964511815.1 uncultured Rhodovulum sp. | reverse complement strand
AGCGCCCGACCCGAAGGACGCGGCGGCCGGCCTCGCCGGTCCCGAGGTGACCCCCGCCCCGGATTCGCCCGCCCCGGAACCGGACACGCCCGCCACGGACCCGTCCGCCGAGGCCGCGACCGAGCCGTGGAACCGGGAGATCGTGCCGCCGGAGACCGATGCCGTAGCGGAGGCCGCCGCGGAACCCTTGCCCGAGGCGCTCGCCGAGCCGGTGGTGCTGGAGCCCGCTCCCGACGATCCGGCGCCCGCAACGGCGTCGGACCAGGCTGACCCCGCCGCTCCGGAGACCGCCTGGCCCGACGCCGTGGTGGAGGACACCGCCGCCACGCGGGAGGAGGCGGCGCGCGAGGACGCCCGCGAGCCGGTCCCGGTGGTCGATTCGACGGACGACGCCAGCGAAGAGGTCCACGAGGAGGAGGCAGGCTGGTCGTTCGCCGCCCGGGCGCTCGCCGTGCTCGTCCTGCTTCTCGCTGGCGCCGGGCTCGGCATCTGGGCGGCACCGAAGGTCGCGCCGACGCTGCCCTCGGGCATGGCGCCGGTCGCCGCGTGGCTGGCGCCGGGCGGGGCGGGGGCGCGCGCCGAGATCGAGGCCGAGATCGCCGCGCTCCGCGACAGGCTCGACGGCGATGTCGCGACCCTCGGGAGCCGCCTCGCGGAGGTTCCCGCGAGCGACGACATCGACGCGCGGATCGGCGCGGCCGTGGGCAGCGCCGAGACGAAGCTTGCGGCCGAGATCGACGCGGCGAAGGCCGCCGCGGGCGAGGTCGACCTGACCGGGATCAACCAGCGGATCGCCGCGCTCGACGCCGCCCTCGAGAGCCAGACGACCGAGCTCGCCGCCCTCAAGGACCAGATCGCCGGCACCGCCGGGCAGCTCTCCGACGAAGCCCTCGGCCGCATCGACGCCTACAAGGGCGAGGTCGAGGCGCTGCGTGGCGAGATGGGGTCGGTCCGCGACGCGGTCAGCGGCTTCGCGACGCGCCTCGACGAGGTCGAGGGCCGCGCCGGCCGCGAGATCGACGCGGCGCAGGCACGGGTCGACGCGATCCGCGAACAGGCCGACACCGAGCTCAGCGCCGCGGGTGTCGCCGCCGACGTCGCCCGCATCCGCGCCGCGATCACCGGGGGCCAGCCCTTCGCCGAGCCGCTCGCCGCGCTGTCGGCGCCGGGCGGGGCGACGCCGCCCGAGGCCCTGACCGCGGCGGCCGAGAACGGGGTCGCGACCCTCGCCGAGCTCCGCGACGGCTACGCCGACGCCGCCCACGCCGCGATCCGGGCGAGCATCATGGCGCGCGCCGCCGGCGCCGGCGTGCTCTCGCGCAGCCGGGCGTTCCTCGAGGCGCAGGCCTCGAGCCGCTCGCTGACCCCGCAGACGGGGCAGGGCACCGACGCCGTGCTGTCGCGGATGGAGGACAAGCTCCGCCACGACGATCTCGACGGCGTGCTCGCCGAGGCGGAGAACCTGCCCTCCGAGGCGCAGGCGGCGATGGGCGACTGGCTCGCCGCCGCGCGGGCGCGGGCGGCGGCCGTCGACGGCCTCGCGACGCTCGACGCGTCGCTCACCAAGACCAACTGAGGGGGCGGGGATGCTCTGGTCGCTCGTCAAGATCGTCGCCTTCCTCGCCGTCGCCGCGGCGCTCGTCTTCGGCCTCGGCTGGATCATGGAGACCCCGGGCGAGGTCCGGATCGCCTTCGGGAGCCGCGAGTTCTTCGTCTCGCCGATCGGCTTCCTGATCGGGATCGTCGTCCTCGTCGTCCTCGGGCTCCTCCTCCTTCGGCTCGTGGCGCTCCTGATCGCCGTCGTCCGCTTCCTCCTCGGCGACGAGACCGCGATCAGCCGCCACTTCGCGCGGAGCCGCGAGCGGCGCGGCTACGCAGCACTCTCCGACGGGCTCATCGCGCTCGCCGCGGGCGATGCCCGCACGGCGACCAAGAAGGCGCAGAAGGCCGACCGCCTCCTCGGCCGCCGCGACCTGACCGCGCTCCTCACCGCGCAGGCGGCGGAGAAGAGCGGCAACCGCGACCAGGCCTTCGAGGCCTACAAGGCGCTCCTCCCCGACGACCGCACCCGGCCCGTCGGCATCCAGGGCCTGATGCGGCTGAAGCTCGAGGAGGGCGACACCGACGCGGCGATGGCGCTCGCCAAGAAGGCGTTCGCGCTCCGGCCCGACAACGAGGGCGTGCTCCGCACCCTCTTCGACCTCCAGTCGAAGTCGGGGGACTGGTCGGGCGCCCGCGAGACGCTCACCGCCTCGGTGCACGCCCGCCTCCTGCCGCGCGACGTCGGGGTCCGCCGCGACGCGGTCCTGTCGCTCGCCGACGCCCGCGTCGCCCTCGCCGAGGGCGACACCGCCCGCGGCGGCGAGGCGGCGCTGCAGGCGAACAAGCTCGCCCCGACGCTCGCCCCCGCCGCGGCGCTGGCGGCGCGGGTCCAGGCCGAGCGCGGCCAGAAGCGCAAGGCGACGAAGATCCTCACCACCGCCTGGGCAGCGGGCCCGACCCCCGAGCTCGCGGCCGCCTTCGCGGCGATCGAGCCCGAGGAGACCCCGGCGGCGCGGCGCAAGCGCTTCGCGACGCTGATCGCGGCGAACCCCGACAGTGCCGAGAGCAAGCTGCTCGAGGCCGAGCTCGCCCTCGCCGCCGAGGACTTCCCCGGGGCGCGCAAGGCGCTCGGCGAGCTCGCCGTCACCGAGCCGACGACGCGGAGCCTTGCGCTGATGGCGGCGATCGAGCGCGGCGGCGGCGAGTCCGACGAGGTGGTGCGCGGCTGGCTCGCCAAGGCGCTCGGCGCCTCGCGCGGGCCGCAGTGGATCTGCGCGAAGTGCAACCACGTCCATGCCCACTGGGAGCCGGTGTGCGAGAACTGCGGCGCCTTCGACACCCTCGACTGGCGCACCCCCGCCCACGCCGAGGACTCCCGCCTCGCCGATTCGGCGATGCTGCCGCTCATCATCGGCGCCGGTGCCGCCGCGGCGCCCGACCCCGGGCCCGAACCCGAACCGGAGCCGGAGCCGGAGCCCGCGCCGGTGGCGCGGCCGCCGCAGCGGGAGGAGGCCGGGCGGCCGGTGTCGCGGGCCGACATCGAGGACGCCGAGCTCGCCAGCGCCGCCGACCAGGCCCGCGTCGCGGGCGGAGCCTGAGCTTAACGGTTCGCGGGCGGGCGTTTACCCGATGTTATGAGGCCGCGTGCCATTGATCCCTCGGTGGGCGGGGCCGCGGTGCGGCTCCCGGGGACAGGGGAGGGGTGGCGCGCATGGGCCTCGCAGCATTGCGGCCGTGGATGCCGGAGGAGGCGCGCCGGGAGCCGGCGCGGCTCGATCCGATCACGCTCCTGCCGAACCGGCGCCAGTACAGCGCCGACGCCATGCTCTGGGGCATGTCGAAGGCGACGCTGGTGCTCGTCACGCTCTGCGACGGCCGGACCTTCGGCGAGATCCTCCGGGTGTTCGGCCACGCCCGCTCGGAGGCGTTCATCCGCGCCGGCGCCGACCGGCTCCGCGAGATCCTCGGGACCGGCACCGCGGTCTACCACGTCAACCAGCTCAGCTTCGTCTTCCGCCTTCCCGGGCGGGCCGAGCCCGACGCCCCGCAGATGATCGACCGCATCGTCGCGGGCTTCCGCGAGCCGATCCACTGCGACGACGTGCCGGTCGACGCCCGCATCGGCATCGGCCTCAAGAGCCTCGGCGCCGCCGGCGGCAACCCGGGCGAGGACCTGCGCGCCGCGCTCGCCGCCGCCGAGGACAGCCGCGCCCGCCCGAAGAGCTGGGCGTGGTTCGACCCGAAGAGCGACGAGGCGCACCGCCGCGCCTTCCGCCTGCTCTCCGACCTCAAGACCGCGCTCGCCGCCGAGGGCCAGCTCACGCTCCACTACCAGCCGAAGGTCGGCCTCGGCTCGGGCACCTGCGAGGGCGCCGAGGCGCTCCTGCGCTGGACCCACCCCGAGCTCGGACCGATCTCGCCGGGCGAGTTCGTCAGCCTCGCCGAGACGACGGCGCTCGTCACCCCGATGACACGCTGGGTGATCGACGCCGCCACCCGCCAGGCGGCGATCTGGGCGGCGGAGGGGCTCGACATCGCCGTCGCGATCAACGTCTCGCCGAAGAACCTCGAGGAGCCCGACTTCGTCGAGTATCTGCTGTTCTGCTGCACCATGCGCCGCCTCGACCGGGCGCGGATCGAGATCGAGGTGACCGAGGGCGTGCAGGCCGCGCGCGGCGGCCTGATCCCCGACCGTCTCGCGGCGCTGCGCAAGCTCGGCTTCTCGATCGCCATCGACGACTTCGGCTCGGGCTACTCGAACATGAGCTACCTCACCCGGCTCTCGGCGCAGACGCTGAAGATCGACCAGAGCCTCGTGCGCGGCGTCGAGGCGGGCACCCTCGGCGGCCGGCTCGTCTCCAACATCGTCCAGATGGGCCGCGACCTCGGCTACCGCGTCGTCGCCGAGGGCATCGAGACCGACTGCGAGCGCGCCCTCCTCGCCGGCTGGGGCTGCGACTACGGCCAGGGCTGGCACTTCGGCCGCCCGATGCCGGCGGAGAGGTTCGCCGAGTGGCATGGCGGCACGCGCTGAGGCGCGCGGCCGAACCGGTTCCCGAACGGTGAATTCAGGAGCCGTCAACGTCGATGAACGAAATCCTGCCGGTCCCGAAAAACGGATGGGGCGGCCGCGGGGGCATGCACATCCCATGCACCGGACACCGGCGCCGTCGGCCGGCGGTCCGCCGGCCCGGCGAGCTTCGCTACGGCAGACGAAAAAAGGGGGCGCCGGCGGGGCGCCCCCTTTCGCTGTTCCGGCCGAAAGCCGCGATCAGCGCTTGGAGAACTGGAAGCTCCGGCGCGCCTTGCGCTTGCCGTACTTCTTGCGCTCGACGACGCGGCTGTCGCGGGTCAGGAAGCCCGCGGCCTTGAGCGCCGGGCGCAGGCTCGGCTCGTAGAGCGACAGCGCCTGGCTGATGCCGTGCTTGACCGCGCCGGCCTGGCCCGAGAGGCCGCCGCCCTTGACCGTGCACATCACGTCGAACTCGCCGGTGACGCCGGCGACGGTGAAGGCCTGGCCGATGACCATCTGGAGGACGGGACGGGCGAAGTAGACGTTCATCTCCTTGCCGTTGACGACGACCTTGCCGTTGCCCGGCTTGATCCAGACGCGGGCGACCGCGTCCTTGCGCTTGCCGGTGGCGTAGGAGCGGCCGAGGCTGTCGCGGACCGGCTCCCGCTTCGGGGCGGCCTCGGCGCCGGGACCTTCGGCGGACGCGGCGACGGTATCGCGGAGCTGCTCGAGGGTGGAGAAGTCAGCCATCGGATTACGCGCTCCGGGTGTTCTTGGGGTTCATGGCCGCGAGGTCGAGAACCTGCGGGTTCTGGGCGGCGTGGGGGTGCTCGGTACCGGCGTAGACGCGGAGGTTGCCCATCTGCCGGCGCGAGAGCGGCCCGCCCGGGAGCATGCGCTCGACCGCCTTCTGGATCACCCGCTCGGGGAAGCGGCCCTCGAGGATCTGGCCGGCGGTACGGTGCTTGATCCCGCCCGGAAAGCCCGTGTGCCAGTAGTAGCGCTTGTCGGCGCGCTTGTTGCCGGTCAGCTGCACCTTCTCGGCGTTGATGACGATCACGTTGTCGCCCATGTCCATGTGCGGCGTGAACGTCGCCTTGTCCTTGCCGCGGAGGATCTTGGCGACGTGCGAGGCGAGGCGGCCGAGCACGACGCCCTCGGCGTCGATCAGCACCCACTTCTTCTCGATGTCGCCCTCGCGGATCGAATAGGTCTTCATCTGTCGTTCCCGTGTCTGGCCGGGCGAAAGGGCGCGACGTGGCCCGGCCCGATTCCGATCGCGCGGTTCTGACGGGTTTCGCCTGCGGCGTCAATGACGATCGAAGTCAATAAAAGGCGCAAGATCAAACGGTTGTTAAATAGGTATCAGTATACCCCATCGCGGTGCGGCGCGATCGCCTCGATGACTCCGGTCATCTTCAGGACCGTGTAGACGACGGCGACGACGGCGAGCACGCGGAAGAAGCGCCACGCCCGGCGGTCGCCGGTGAGAAGGCCGAGGACGGCGATGGCGGCGGCGAGGAGGAGCACGTAGCGCATGGCGCGTGCTTAAGGCCGCGGGGCGGGCGCCCGCAAGCCTGTTGGCGGCGCGACCCCTTCGCGCCTAGGATCGCGCCGGGAGGATCGCGCCGGGCGCGCGCGGGAGGGCGAGGGGCATGACGGAGCCGGCGGCGCGGCCACCCGGGCGGACACCGGACCAGCTCGCGGTCGACATCGCCGTGCGCCTCGCGATCCTCGCGCTCTTCGCCTGGGTGGTGCTGCTCCTCGTGCGGCCGTTCCTGCCGATCGTGCTGTGGTCGGTGGTGCTGACGGTCGCCTTCGAGCCCGCCCACGCCTGGCTGACCGCGCGCCTCGGCAGGCGCGGCTGGCTCGCGGCGGCGGTGCTGACCGCCGTCGCCCTCGCGGTCGCGATCGGCCCGGCGACGATCCTCGTCACCAGCGCGATCCATTCGCTCGAGCTCCTCGCCCGCTGGATCGGCGCCGGGCCGCACCACATTCCCGACCCGCCGCGCCAGCTCACCGACCTGCCGGCGGTCGGGCCGGTGATCGACGAGACCTGGCGGCAGGCCTCCTCCAACCTCCAGGCCTTCGTCGGCCGCTACGGGCGGGCGCTGATCGGACCGGGGGAGTGGCTCCTCCACGTCATCGCCGGGCTCGCGGGCAGCATCGTCGCCATCCTCGCGGCGGTGGTCGTCTCGGGCTTTCTCTACGTCCCGGCGCCGCGGCTCGTGCGCGGGGCGCGCGTCGTCGCCGAGCGGGTGATCGGGCACCACCGCGGCATCGCCTTCCTCGACCTCGCCGCCGCGACGATCCGCAACGTCGCCCGCGGCATCATCGGCGTCGCCCTCGTCCAGTCACTGCTGATCGGCGTCGCCCTCATCGCCGCCGAGGTGCCGGCGGCAGGCCTGCTCGGGCTCGGCGTCCTCGTCCTCGCGATCGTCCAGGTCGGGGCGTTCCCGATCATCGTGCCGGTGCTCGTCTGGGGGTGGCTCGCCCTCGGCACCGGCGAGGCGCTCGCGCTCACCGCCTGGCTGATCCCCGCCGGGCTCTCCGACATGGCGCTGAAGCCGATGTTCATGGGCAAGGGTCTGCCGGTGCCGCTCCTCGTCATCCTCGCCGGCGTCATCGGCGGCACCGTCGCCTACGGGCTGATCGGCCTCTTCCTCGGACCGATCGTCCTCGCGGTCTTCTACGAGCTGGTGCGGTTCTGGGTGAGCGAGGCGCCGGTCGATGTCGACGAGCCCGCACGCGGGCCGTCGCCCGGCGGGATCGAGTAGGTGAGGCCGGCGCGGGCGACCGCGCCGTCGACGCCGTCGGAGAAGACGAGGACGTCGCCGACCGAGAGCGTGCGCCCGAGCTTCAGGATGCGGACCTCGGCGGTGAGGGCGCCGGCGCCGGGCTTGCGCATGAAGTCGATGGCGGCGCCCGTCGTCACCGCCAGCGGCACCGGCCCGATCATCGCGAGGGTGGCCATGTAGAAGGCGCAGTCGGCGCAGGCGAAGATCGTCGGGCCCGAGACGGTGCCGCCGGGGCGGAGGTCGCCCGGCCCCGTCGCCATCCGCGCCGTCAGGGCGAAGGGCGCGAGCGCCACCACCTCGAAGCGCGGCCCGAGCTCGGGAAAGATCCCGGCGACGTAGGCGGCGAGCTCGGCGGCGGTGAAGCGCAGGTCCATGCCGGCGAGCCTCGCAGGGGAGGCCGGGGACATCAAGTCGCGAGGACGCGGGCTTCGCGCGGTCTTGCCTCGACCGTTCGGGTGGCGCACTTTCGGCGCAGACTTCCGGAGGCTCCGACGCGATGAACAAGCCGATGCGGCCAGCCGCGACCCCAGCCGCGACCGAGGGGATGCGCCGCATCCCGGGCGGCTCCTTCCTCATGGGCTCCGACCGCCACTACCCCGAGGAGGCGCCGGCCCACCGCGTCCGCGTCGCGCCGTTCGCGATGGACGAGGCCTGCGTCACCAACCGCCAGTTCGCCGCCTTCGTCGCCGCCACCGGCTACGTCACCGTCGCCGAGCGCCCGCTCGACCCGGCGGTCTACCCCGGCGCCGCCCCGCACGAGCTCCTGCCCGGGGCCGTCGTCTTCCACATGACGGCGGGCCCGGTCGACACCCGCGACTTCCGCAACTGGTGGGGCTGGGTCTCGGGCGCGTGCTGGCGTCACCCCGAGGGGCCGGGGAGCACGATCAAGGGCCGCAAGGACCATCCCGTCGTCCAGGTCGCCTACGAGGACGCCGAGGCCTACGCCACCTGGGCGGGCAAGGCGCTCCCGACCGAGGCCGAGTGGGAGTTCGCCGCCCGCGGCGGCCTCGACGCCCGCGAGTTCGCCTGGGGCGACGAGCTCGTCCCGCGCGGCCGCCACGTCGCCAACACCTGGCAGGGCGCCTTCCCGTGGCAGAACCTCGCCGAGGACGGCTGGCCCGGCACCTGCCCGGTGAAGAGCTACCCGCCGAACGGCTACGGCCTCTACGAGGTCTGCGGCAACGTCTGGGAGTGGACGACCGACTGGTTCGCCACGAAGCACACGCCCGGGGACCGCGGCGAGAACCCGGATAAGCCCGGCTGCTGCGTCGCGGTCAACCCGCGCGGCCCGGGCAAGGAGGGGAGCTACGACCCGGCGCAGCCGTTCATGACCATCCCGCGCCGGGTGGTGAAGGGCGGCTCCTTCCTCTGCGCCCCGTCGTACTGCCGCCGCTACCGCCCGGCCGCCCGCCACGCGCAGATGATCGACACCGGCACCAGCCACATCGGCTTCCGCTGCATCCGCCGCTGACCGCCCGGTCGCGCCCCGAGGTTTTCATACGGCCTTGAAACCTTGAGAGCAGTCGCTTCTCGGCCAACAGGCCGAAAAGCACCAAAGAAAACCCTGCGCGCACCTGCGCGCACTCTGTCGCGGCAACGGCCGCGTCCCGCCCTCTCCATCCGCGCCAGCGCTTCAGGATGTCGCCCGGGCGGCGAAGGCCGGCGGCGGAGGGGGGCTCGATGCCCCCCTTCGCCGCTCCCCCCGGGGAAGAGACCCGCTCAGCCCCGGTCGGGCGACTCCTCCGGCGGGTCGGCGACGATCCGGCGCCGGGCGAGATCGACGGTCGGCACCGCCGCGCGGGTGAAGGGCAGCAGGAGCTCGGGCTTCCCCGGCCGCGCGATCTCGAGGATGTCGCCGGCGCCGTGGTCGAGGACGGCCCGCACCGTCCCGATCGGTGCGCCGCCGGTGTCGATCACCGCGAGCCCGATCAGGTCGGCGTGGTAGAACTCGTCGTCGCCGAGCGGCGGCAGCCGGTCGCGCGGCGCGTAGAGCCGCGTGCCCTTCAGCGCCTCGGCCTCCTCGCGCGTCGCGACGCCGTCGAGCCGCGCCGCGAAGGCGCCGGAGATCGGGCGCACCAGCCGCACGGCGAAGCTCCGCCCGTCCTCGGCAACGAGCGGCCCGTAGCCGGCGATCGCCGCAGGCTCGGCGCAGAACGACTTGAGCCGCACCTCGCCGCGGACGCCGAAGGCGCCGGCGATGGCGCCGACGCAGGTCAGCCCGTCGGCCATCGCGCGGCGGCCTTACTCGGCCGGGGCCTCGGCGGCGGCGGCCTTGTCGGCGCGGGCCTTGGCGCGCTCCTGGGCAGCCTTGCCGGGCGCGCCCGTCTTCGGGTTCGAGCGGGCCTTCTTGTCGACGACGCCGGCGGCCTCGAGGAAGCGCGCGACGCGGTCGGTGGTCTGGGCGCCCTGGCCGAGCCAGTACTGCACCCGCTCGAGGTCGATCTTCACCCGGCCCTCGTTGTCCTTGGGGAGCAGCGGGTCGTAGGTGCCGAGCTTCTCGATGAAGCGGCCGTCGCGGGGCGAGCGCG
>CAZEGY010000052.1:0-13982 GCA_964511815.1 uncultured Rhodovulum sp. | reverse complement strand
GTCGACGGACAAATCCGGCGGGCTCCAGCCTCTCCGCGAGAGACCGCGCCGCAGTAAGTGCGGCGCCGCTGCAAGGAGTCGATGATTGCGGCCGATGGTACCAGCACGGATGCCGGCGCTTTCGCCGGTCTCTCAGGCGGCGGTCTCGACCGTCTCGGCGAGGGCGTTGATCTCGGTCACCACCTGCCCGAGCAGCATCGCCGCGGCCTCGTTCTCCTCGCGGATCTCGTCCATCTCGGCGGAGGAGAAGCGGTGTGAGGCCTCGGTCTCGAGCTTCAGCGCGTTCGCGGCGAGCATCGCCGACTTCGCCTCGGCGATGCGGGCGCGCTCCTCGGCCTGGCGCACGCGCTCCTCGGTGGCGCGGAGCTCGGTCTCGAGGGCGGTCGTGGTGTCGGCGAGCATCAGGCCGGCGAGGAGCAGCATCCGCTTCTCCGTGGCGCGGCCTTCCTCGCCGATCCGCATCGCCTCCTTGTCGAGGAGGCGACCGGCGCGCTCGAGCATCGGCTCCTGGCCGGCTTCGCAGGCGACCTCGTAGACGCGGCCGCCGATTTCGAGGATGAGCTCCGGCATCTCAGGCCTCCGCGATCAGGGGCTTCAACTGGGCGATGAGGTCGTCGAGCGCGGCGACGTCCTTGTCCCGCTTGACGCGCAGCCGCTCGAGCTCGTCGGCGAGCTCGGCCTTCTCGGCCTCCAGCGTCGCGACGCGCTCGCGCAACGCCCGCTCGTCCGGTGCGGTCGCGGCGGCGGCCTCACGGGCGGAAACGGCGGCGCGAAGGCGGTCGAGGGCCTCTGCCAGCTGGGATTCGAGCTCGGTGATCTGACTCATCGGTGCGCTTTCGAACGGGGCCCGCCCGTTTTAGGCAGCGGTCCCGGACAATGCAATCTGCACTTGCCGGCTCCATGCTCCGGCGGCCGGCGACTGCCCGCGCGAGCGGCGAAAGCGCCTTGACCGCAAGGGCCGGATCGGTATCAGTGCCCGTGTTTCAGGCAGGCCGCCCCCCGGGCGCGGCACCGCCTCCGCACAAGGAAAGGGCCTCCTCGTGGACATCTCCGAGCTGCGGCGACTGCATCCCGAGCACTGGAACAAGGCCGCCGCCCTCCGGGTGCTGGCGATGGACGCGGTGCAGAAGGCGAACTCGGGCCATCCCGGGATGCCGATGGGCATGGCCGACGTGGCGACCGTCCTCTTCGAGCGCCACCTCAAGTTCGACGCGAAGGCGCCGCACTGGCCCGACCGCGACCGCTTCGTGCTTTCCGCCGGGCACGGCTCGATGCTCCTCTACGCGCTGCTCTACCTGACCGGGTACGAGCAGATGACGATGGAGGAGATCCGCAACTTCCGCCAGCTCGGCTCGCGGACGGCGGGGCATCCCGAGTACGGCCACGCCGAAGGCATCGAGACGACGACGGGGCCGCTCGGGCAGGGCCTCGCCAACGCCGTCGGCATGGCGATCGCCGAGCAGGCGCTCGCCGCGCGCTTCGGACGCAAGGTCGTCGATCACCACACCTGGGTCATCGCCGGCGACGGCTGCCTGATGGAGGGGATCAGCCACGAGGCGATCGGCCTCGCCGGCAAGCAGAAGCTCTCGAAGCTCATCGTCTTCTGGGACGACAACGGCATCTCGATCGACGGCAAGGTCGTCCTCTCCGACGTCACCGACCAGAAGGAGCGGTTCCGCGCCGCCGGCTGGTCGGTCCACGAATGCGACGGCCACGATCCCGACGACATCGAGCGGGCGATCGTCGAGGCCAAGGCCAGCGAGTGGCCGGCGATGATCGACTGCCGCACCCACATCGGCTTCGGCGCCCCCGACAAGCAGGACACCAAGGCCGCGCACGGCTCGCCGCTCGGCGACGAGGAGATCGCCAAGGTCCGCGAGATCTACGGCTGGCCGTGGCCGCCGTTCGAGATCCCCGAGGACGTGCTCGAGGCGTGGCGCAGGATCGGCGCGCGCGGCGCGGCGGCGCGCACCGCGTGGAAGGAGGGCTTCGACAAGCTCTCGGGCGCCAAGCAGGCCGAGTTCGAGCGCGTCGTCGCCGGCGAGCCGCCGAAGAAGCTCGCCTCCGCGCTCGCGGCCTTCCGCAAGTCGACGGTCGAGACCGCCCCGAAGGTCGCGACGCGCAAGTCCTCGGAGCTGGTGCTCGAGGTCGTCAACGCGGTGATGCCGGAGACCCTCGGCGGCTCGGCCGACCTCACCGGCTCGAACAACACCCTGACCAAGGGGCTCGGGGTCTTCGACGCGGACAACCGCGCCGGGCGCTACATCCACTACGGCATCCGCGAGCACGGCATGGCGGCGGCGATGAACGGCATCGCCGTCCACGGCGGCAACGTGCCCTACGGCGGCACCTTCCTCACCTTCAGCGACTACGCCCGCGGCGCGATGCGGCTCTCGGCGCTGATGGGGGTGCGGGTCGTCTACGTGATGACCCACGACTCGATCGGGCTCGGCGAGGACGGCCCGACCCACCAGCCGGTCGAGCATCTCGCGATGCTGCGGGCGACGCCGAACATGAACGTCTTCCGCCCCGCCGACACCGTCGAGACCGCGGAGGCCTGGGAGATCGCGCTGACGACGCGCGGCACGCCCTCGGTGCTGGCGCTGACCCGGCAGAACCTGCCGACCGTCCGCACCCGGCACCTGCGCCAGAACATGGTCGCCCGCGGCGCCTACGTCCTCGAGGAGGCGGTGGCGCGGCGCAAGGCGATCCTCATCGCCACCGGCTCCGAGGTCGAGATCGCGCTCGACGCGCGGACGCTGCTCGAGCGCAAGGGCATCGGCACGCGCGTCGTCTCGATGCCGTGCTGGGAGCTCTTCGCCGCGCAGGACGAGAAATACCGCAAGAGCGTGCTGCCCGCGGGGCCGGCGCGGGTCGCGGTCGAGGCGGCGGCGGAGTTCGGCTGGGACCGCTGGCTCTGCGGCGAGCGCGGCTCGGAGAAGAAGGCGGGGTTCGTCGGGATGGCGGGCTTCGGCGCCTCCGGTCCGATCGAGGCGCTCTACCCGCACTTCGGGATCACCGCGGAGGCGGTGGCGGCGAAGGTCGAGTCGCTCGTCTGAGAGCGCCCGCACGGGGTTGGTGAGACAACGGGGAGTAGCGGCGTGGCCTGGAAGACGCTCGACGACATCGACCTGAAGGACAGGGTCGTCCTCACCCGCGTCGACATCAACGTTCCCGTCGAGGACGGCAGGGTCACCGACGCCACCCGCATCGAGCGCATCGTCCCGACGGTGCGCGACATCCTCGCCCGGGGCGGCAAGCCGGTCCTCCTCGCCCACTTCGACCGCCCGAAGGGCAAGGTCGTGCCGTCGATGAGCCTGAAGGTCGTGCTGCCGGCGCTCGAGGCGGCGCTCGGGGCGCAGGTCGCCTTCGCCGACGATTGCGTCGGGCCGTTGGCCGAGGCGGCGGTGAAGGCGTTGCCGGCGGGCGGGGTGCTCCTGCTCGAGAACACCCGCTTCCACGCCGGGGAGGAGAAGAACGACCCGGCCTTCGCGGCGGAGCTGGCGAAGCTCGGCGACGTCTACTGCAATGACGCCTTCTCGGCCGCCCATCGGGCGCACGCCTCGACCGAGGGCATCGCCCGCCTGCTGCCGTCGTGCGCCGGGCGGCTGATGGCGGCCGAGCTCGGGGCGCTCGAGAAGGCGCTCGGCCAGCCGGAGCGGCCGGTGGTGGCGGTGGTCGGCGGGGCCAAGGTCTCGACCAAGCTCGAGCTCCTCGGCAACCTCATCGCCAGGGTCGACACGCTCGTCATCGGCGGGGGGATGGCGAACACCTTCCTCGCCGCCAAGGGCGTCGACGTCGGCAAGTCGCTCTGCGAGCACGACCTCGCCGACACCGCCCGCGAGATCATGGCCAAGGCCGAGGCCGGGAGCTGCGAGATCCTGCTGCCGCTCGACGTGGTGGTGGCGCGCGAGTTCAAGGCCAACGCCCCCCACGAGACGGTGGCCGTCGACGACTGCCCGCCGGACGCGATGATCCTCGACGCCGGGCCCGAGACGGTGGTGAAGATCGTCGCCGCCTTCCGCGCCTCCAAGACCCTGGTCTGGAACGGCCCGCTCGGCGCCTTCGAGCTCGAGCCGTTCGACGAGGCGACGAACGACGCCGCGCGCGAGGCGGCGGCACTCGCCAAGGCCGGGCGGCTGCTTGCGGTGGCCGGCGGCGGCGACACCGTGGCGGCGCTGAACGCGGCCGGTGCCGCCGACGACTTCACCTATGTCTCGACCGCCGGCGGCGCGTTCCTCGAATGGCTCGAGGGCAAGACGCTGCCGGGGGTCGCCGCCCTCGAGAAGTCCTGATTAGCCAAGTATGGGAAGACGATGAAAGTTTCACGCGCCGTCCTGAAGATCCTCAGCCACTACGAGTCCGACAATCCGGGCGTGAAGGGCAACCTCTGCCGGATGCTGATGCAAGGCCGGCTCGGCGGCACCGGCAAGATGATCATCCTTCCCGTCGACCAGGGCTTCGAGCACGGGCCGGCGCGGAGCTTCGCCCCGAACCCCGCCGCCTATGACCCGCACTACCACTACCAGCTCGCCATCGACGCGGGGCTCAACGCCTACGCGGCGCCGCTCGGGATGATCGAGACCGGGGCCGACGCCTTCGCCGGGCAGATCCCGACGATCCTCAAGATGAACTCGTCGAACTCGCTCGTCCCGGGCTCGGCGGCGTTCAACCAGGCGATCACGGCGTCGGTCGACGACGCGCTGCGCCTCGGCTGCGCGGCGATCGGCTTCACCGTCTATCCGGGCTCGTCCGAGGCCCTCGACATGTTCGAGGAGATCTCCGAGCTCCGCGAGGAGGCCGCCGCCAAGGGCGTCCCGACGGTGATCTGGTCCTATCCCCGCGGCGAGGACCTGTCGAAGGCCGGCGAGACGGCGATCGACGTCGGCGCCTACGCCGCCCAGATCGCGGCGCTCCTCGGCGCGCACATCATCAAGACCAAGCTGTCGAGCGACCATCTCGAGCAGGGCGAGGCGAAGAAGGTCTACGAGAAGCACGGGGTCGACGTCTCGACCCAGGCGGCGCGCGTCCGCCACTGCGTGCAGGCGGCTTTCGCCGGCCGGCGCATCATGGTGTTCTCGGGCGGCGCCGCCAAGGGCACGGACGCGGTCTACGACGACGCCCGCGCGATCCGCGACGGCGGCGGCAACGGCTCGATCATCGGCCGCAACACCTTCCAGCGCTCCCGCGAGGACGCCATGGCGATGCTCGACAAGCTCGTCGAGATCTACAAGGGCCGCGACTGACGCTTTCCTGGCGCCCGGAAATCTGCCATCGTGCTCCGCGAGCAGTGACAGACGGGCGCCAGATCCGCGATGTATTCCGACAATGAACCCCGCCGCGGGGGCTTCGGCGAGATGGTGTTCGCCGGCGTGGCGATCGCCCTCATCTGCTACCTGTCCTTCGCGGCGCTCCAGGGCGAGCACGGCCTCTTCAGCCTGCTCGAGGTCGAGGCCGAGGAGGCCCGCCTCCAGGAACGGCTCTCCGGCCTCCAGGCCGAGCGCGCGGTGATCGAGAACAAGACCGACCGCCTCTCCGCCGACAGCCTCGACCCCGACCTCCTCGACGAGCAGGCCCGCAAGGTGCTCGGACTCGCCCGGCCGGACGAGATCATCGTCCGCTAGGAGGGCGTTCCGCCCCCTCCGGCGGGAGCACGATCTGCACGCGAAACGTGCGGGTTCGCCTTTCGAGTCCGCTCCGAGATCGAAAATGTGCGGATTCCCGCGCAATCTTCGTTTTCCCCGCCACGCGAGCATTCGTGAACGCGTTTGAGCTTGAATGCGTGCTGCATCTGCGAAATATTCGTCGGGCGAGGCAGACAACAGGAGCGAACGTGCTCGAGCAGAACGAGATTACCGCGCGGCTGCGTGCGACGATCGAGGAAGAGCTGGCATCGTGCCGGCGGTTCGCCGACGCGACGTCGGCAGAGATCGAGAGCATCGCCAGCCGCATGGTCAAGGCGATCGCGCCGGTCCTCGCCTCGGAGGACCGGACGCGGGAGAGCCGGGCGGCCTGAGGGCCACCGCAAGTGTAGTGGGCGAGGGTGCGTTGTAAGCGGTATTCGGGCGCGAGGTCACCTCGCGCCCTCTTTCTTTGCGACGCCCTCCGGGCCGCTCGGCTCCGGTGACGGCTGGGCGCTCCGCCGGTATTCCGCCGGGGTGCGCCCGGTCCAGCTCCGGAAGGCCCGCCCGAAGCTCGCCTCGTCGCCGTAGCCGACGAGGCGCGCGACGCGCTTGAGCGGGAGATCGCCGCGGCGGAGGAGCTCCTCCGCCCGGTCCTGCCGCGCCCGCGACTTCAGCGCCAGCAGCGAGGTGCCCTCGTCGCGAAGGTGCCGTTGCAGGCTGCGCACCGAGACGTTCAGCCGCGCCGCGATCTCCGGTGCGACGGCCGGCGCGTCGACAGCCGACAGCAGCCGGACGATGCGCTGCGACAGCAGCCGGTCCTGCCGGTACTGGCGCGCCATCAGCGGGATCGGCCGTTGCAGGAGGCGCCGCAGCGCGGCGTCGTCGCGCACGACCGGCAGCGCGAGGTAGCCCGCGTCGAAGCGGATCGACGCCGGCCCGCCGTCGAAGGTCACCGCGCCCGGGAAGAGCCGCCGGTAGACGTCGCCGTGCGGGGGCGGCGGGAACGGGAAGCGCGCCCCGGCGAGCGGGATGCGGGAGTCGACCAGCCAGCACGAGACGCCGTGGACGTTCCTGAGCAGGCTCGCGAGACAGAACTCGCGCAAGGCCCCGAGATCCGCGCGCTCCTCGATCCGCACGACGCAGGCGCCGTCGGCGGCCTCGGGGACGATGCGCACGTCGTCGGTCAGGAGCCCGTGGTGCCGGCACCAGCGCCCGAGCGCGACCGCGAGCGTCGGCGCGGTCAGCGAGGCGCGGAGCAGCATCCCGTAGCTTCCCCACGGCAGCCGCCGCGAGAACCAGCCGAGCGCCTCGTCGTCGAGCTCGCGCATCGCGTGGGCGGAGAGCGCCTCGAACGGCTCGACGGCGATCCGCCCGCCCGCCTCCGCGCCGGCGATGTCCCCCGCGATATCCTCGGCCCGCAGGCCCGCGGCCCGGAGCGCCGCAGCCGGGTCGAGCCCGCGCCGCTCGTAGGCGAGGAGGATCGCGCGGACGAAGGCCGCGGGCGTTTCGCGACGTGATGCTGCCTTGCGCATGGCCCACCGCAGATGGCGCAATCTGCACAGGAACTGGCGGCAATTGCAATCGCGCTTCCGCTAGACTTGCCGCGGACGCGACGCCCCCCGCGGGGCCAACGACCGGGACCCGGGCCAGTGCCCCGAGGCCCGGCGCAAGGAGGAGAAGGCCATGTTCGACGCCGTGATGAGCTTTGGGCTGAGCGAGGAGATCGCGGCGCTGCGCGACATGGTGCGCCGCTTCGCCGCCGACGAGATCGCCCCCCGCGCCGCGGAGATCGACCGCGAGAACGAATTCCCCGCCGATCTCTGGGAAAAGTTCGGCGCCCTCGGCCTCCTCGGCATCACCGTTCCCGAGGAGGACGGCGGCGCCGGCATGGGCTACCTCGCCCACTGCGTCGCGATCGAGGAGATCAGCCGCGCCTCGGCCTCGGTCGGCCTCTCCTACGGGGCGCACTCGAACCTCTGCGTCAACCAGATGCGGCGCTGGGGCACGCCCGAGCAGAAGGCGAAGTACCTGCCCGGGCTCCTCGCCGGCACCCACGTCGGCTCGCTCGCCATGTCCGAGCCCGGCGCCGGATCGGACGTCGTCGGGATGAAGCTCCGCGCCAAGCGGCAGAACGACGGCTACGTCCTCGACGGCAACAAGATGTGGATCACCAACGGCCCCGACGCCAGCACCCTCATCGTCTACGCCAAGACCGACCCCGAGGCCGGTCCGAAGGGCATCACCGCCTTCATCGTCGAGCGCGGCATGGCGGGGTTCTCGACCGCCCAGAAGCTCGACAAGCTCGGGATGCGCGGCTCGAACACCTGCGAGCTGGTGTTCCAGGGCTGCAAGGTCCCGTTCGAGAACGTCCTCCACGAGGAGGGCAAGGGCGTCAACGTCCTGATGTCGGGCCTCGACTACGAGCGCGTCGTCCTCGCCGCCGGCCCGCTCGGGATCATGGCGGCCGCCCTCGACATCGTCGTCCCCTACGTCCACGACCGCGAGCAGTTCGGCAAGCCGATCGGCACCTTCCAGCTGATGCAGGGCAAGCTCGCCGACATGTACACGACGATGAACGCCTGCCGCGCCTACGTCTACGCCGTCGCCGCCGCCTGCGACCGCGGCGAGACCACCCGCCAGGACAGCGCCGGCTGCATCCTCTACGCCGCCGAGAAGGCGACGCAGGTGGCGCTCGACGCGATCCAGTGCCTCGGCGGCAACGGCTACATCAACGAGTTCGCCACCGGGCGGCTGCTGCGCGACGCCAAGCTCTACGAGATCGGCGCCGGCACCTCGGAGATCCGCCGGATGCTGATCGGCCGCGAGATCTTCGAGCAGACGAAATGAGCCGGCTCGCCAGCAAGCTCGCGGTGGGCTCGGCCGACTTCGCGGCGAACGCGGCGCGGATGGCGGGCCTGATCGCCGAGTTCGGCGCGCTGGCCGACCGCACCATCCAGGGCGGCGACGCGAAGTCGCGCGCCCGCCACGTCGGCCGCGGCAAGCTGCTGCCGCGCGAGCGCATCACCCGGCTCCTCGACCCCGGCAGCCCGTTCCTCGAGATCGGGCTCTTCGCCGCCGACGGCGTCTACGGCGACCCGATCCCCGCCGCCGGCGTCGTCGCCGGCATCGGCCGGGTGTCCGGCCGCGACTGCATGATCCTCTGCAACGACGCCACGGTGAAGGGCGGCACCTACTACCCGCTGACGGTCAAGAAGCACCTGCGGGCGCAGGAGGTCGCCGAGGAGAACCGGCTCCCCTGCCTCTACCTCGTCGACTCGGGCGGGGCCAACCTCCCGAACCAGGACGAGGTCTTTCCCGACCGCGACCACTTCGGGCGGATCTTCTACAACCAGGCGCGGATGAGCGCCGCGGGCATCGCCCAGATCGCCGTGGTCATGGGCTCGTGCACGGCGGGCGGCGCCTACGTCCCGGCGATGAGCGACCAGACGATCATCGTCAAGGAGCAGGGCACGATCTTCCTCGCCGGCCCGCCTTTGGTGAAGGCCGCGACCGGCGAGATCGTCGACGCCGAGACGCTGGGCGGCGGCGACACCCACACGCGGCTCTCCGGCGTCGCCGACTACCTCGCCGAGAACGACGCCCACGCGCTGGCGCTGGCCCGGCAGGCGGTGGCGAACCTCGGGCCGGCGCCCGCCGCGTCGATCGCGCTCCGCGACGCCCGCCCGCCGGCGATGGACTCGGACGAACTCCTCGGCGTCATCCCGGCGGATGCCAAGACCCCCTTCGACATCCGCGAGATCATCGGCCGCATCGTCGACGGCTCCGACTTCGAGGAGTTCAAGGAGCGCTTCGGCACCACCCTCGTCTGCGGCTTCGCCCATATCGACGGCATCCCCGTCGGCATCGTCGCCAACAACGGCGTGCTCTTCTCGGAGAGCTCGCAGAAGGGCGCGCACTTCATCGAGCTCTGCTGCCAGCGCAGGACCCCGCTCCTCTTCCTCCAGAACATCACCGGCTTCATGGTCGGCGCCAAGTACGAGGCCGGCGGCATCGCCCGCGACGGGGCGAAGCTCGTCAACGCGGTGTCGACCGCCGCGGTGCCGAAGGTCACCGTCATCGTCGGCGGCTCCTTCGGCGCCGGAAACTACGGCATGTGCGGTCGCGCCTTCGGCCCGCGCTTCCTGTGGATGTGGCCGAACGCGCGGATCTCGGTGATGGGCGGCGAGCAGGCCGCCGGCGTCCTCGCCACCGTCCGCCGCGCCGCGATCGAGGGCCGCGGCGGGGCATGGTCGGCCGAGGAGGAGGCGGCCTTCAAGCAGCCCGTCCTCGACCAGTTCGAGGAGCAGTCGCACCCGCTCTACGCCTCGGCCCGGCTCTGGGACGACGGCATCATCGACCCGCGCACCACCCGCGACGTCGTCGCGCTGTCGCTGCGCGCCGCGCTCAACGCCCCCATAGAGGAGACGCGCTTCGGCGTGTTCCGCATGTGATGTTCGCCAGGATCCTCATCGCCAACCGCGGCGAGATCGCCTGCCGCGTGATCGACACCGCCCGCCGGATGGGCATCGCCACCGTCGCGGTCTATTCCGACGCCGACGCCGAGGCCCGCCACCGCACCCTCGCCGACGAGGCGGTGAACATCGGCCCGGCGCCGGTCGCCGAGAGCTACCTGAAGGGCGACCGCATCATCGAGGCCGCCCTCGCCACCGGCGCCGAGGCGATCCACCCGGGCTACGGCTTCCTCTCCGAGAACCCCGCGTTCGTCGACGCCGTCGAGGCCGCCGGCCTCGTCTTCATCGGCCCGTCGGCGGCGTCGATCCGCGCCATGGGCCTCAAGGACGCCGCCAAGGCGCTGATGGCCGACGCCGGCGTCCCCGTCGTCCCCGGCTACCACGGCGCGCGCCAGGAGACCGCCTTCCTCGCCGCCGAGGCCGACAGGATCGGCTATCCGGTCCTCATCAAGGCCCGCGCCGGCGGCGGCGGCAAGGGCATGCGGCTCGTCGAGAACTCCGCCGACTTCGCCGCCGCCCTCGAAGGCGCCCAGCGCGAGGGCCAGTCGAGCTTCGGCGACCCCGCCGTCCTCATCGAGAAGTACGTCACCACGCCCCGGCACATCGAGGTCCAGGTCTTCGGCGACAAGCACGGCGCCGTCGTCCACCTCTGGGAGCGCGACTGCTCGCTCCAGCGCCGCCACCAGAAGGTGATCGAGGAGGCCCCCGCCCCCGGCATGCCTGCGCAAGTCCGCGCCGCGATGACCGAAGCCGCGGTCAAGGCCGCCCGCGCCGTCGCCTACCACAATGCCGGCACGATCGAGTTCATCGTCGACGGCTCGGGGCCGCTGCGCCCGGACGGGTTCTGGTTCATGGAGATGAACACCCGCCTCCAGGTCGAGCACCCGGTCACCGAGGCGATCACCGGCCTCGACCTCGTCGAGTGGCAGCTCCGCGTCGCCGCCGGCGAGCCGCTGCCGCTGGCGCAGGAGGAGATCCCCCTCGACGGGCACGCCTTCGAGGCCCGCATCTACGCCGAGGACCCGACGAAGAACTTCCTCCCCGCGCCGGGGCCGCTCCTCCACGTCGCCTTCCCCGACGGCGCCCGCATCGACACCGGCGTCCGCGGCGGCGACCGGATCAGTGCCCACTACGACCCGATGATCGCCAAGGTCACGTCCCACGCCGCGAGCCGCACGCAGGCGCTCTTCCGCCTCCGCGAGGCGCTCGGGCGCACCCACGTCTCGGGCACGGCGACGAACCTCGCGTTCCTCCAGGCGCTCTGCCGCGACGAGGACTTCGCCGCCGGCCGCATGGACACCGGCCTCATCGCGCGGAAGCAGGACGCGCTGACCCACGTCCCGCCGCCCGACGACGCCGCGGTGCTGTTCGCCGCCCTCGCCGCCCTCGACCTCGACCCGTCCCGCCCGTTCTTCGGCTTCCGCCTGTGGGGCTCGGCGGGCCGCCGGATCGAGCTCGTCTCGGGGGGCGCGCTCGTCGCCCGCGACCTCCGCCTCCTCGGCCCGCACCACATCGCCGTCGAGGACGGCGACCGCGCCACCGCCTTCGAGGCCGTCACCGTCGACGGCGGCGCCATGTACGCCCGTCAGGGCGGCCGCAACCTCGCGGCGCGCGTCGCCCGCGCCGGCGGCGCCGTGTCCGTCCTCCTCGACGGCCGGATCACCGACTTCGCGGTCATCGACCCGCTCGCCGTCGAGGCGACCGGCGGCGCCGCCGAGAACCGCATCGCCGCGCCGATGAGCGGCCTCGTGCGCTCGGTCCCGGTGGAGGCGGGCTCGACGGTGGCGAAGGGCGACATCCTCGTCGTCCTCGAGGCGATGAAGATGGAGCACTCCCTGCGCGCCGCCGCCGACGGCACCGTCGAGGCCGTCCACTGCGCCGTCGGCGACACGGTGAGCGACGGCACCCTCCTCGTCGAGTTCGCCCCGGCCGAGCGCCGGCCCGAGGGGGAGGACGCCCATGTCTGACCGCGTCACCGTCTACGAGGTCGGCCCCCGCGACGGCCTCCAGAACGAGAAGGGCTTCGTCCCCACCGCGACCAAGATCGCCCTCGTCGACCTCCTCTCCGAGACCGGCCTCTCCCGCATCGAGACGACGAGCTTCGTCTCGCCGAAGTGGGTGCCGCAGATGGCCGACGCCGCCGAGGTCATGGCCGGCATCCGCCGCGCCCCCGGCACCCGCTACGCGGTCCTCACCCCGAACCTCGCGGGCTTCGAGGCGGCGCAGGCGGCCGCTGCCGACGAGGTCGCGATCTTCGCCTCGGCCTCGGAAGGCTTCAGCCGGCACAACATCAACTGCTCGATCGCCGAGAGCCTCGCCCGCTTCGCCCCGGTCGCCGCCGCCGCCCGCGCCGCCGGCATCCACCTCCGCGGCTACGTCTCCTGCGTCGTCGCGTGCCCCTACGACGGCCCCGTCGCCCCCGCGGCGGTGGCGTCGGTCGCCGAGGCGCTCCTCGCAATGGGCTGCTACGAGATCTCGCTCGGCGACACCATCGGCCGCGGCACCCCGGAAACCGTCGAGCGCCTCCTCGCCCACCTGACCGCGACGATCGACCCCGCCCGCCTCGCCGGCCACTTCCACGATACCGGCGGCAACGCCCTCGCCAACGTCGAGGTCGCGCTCGGCCACGGCCTCCGCACCTTCGACAGCGCCATCGGCGGGCTCGGCGGCTGCCCCTATGCCCCGGGCGCCCGCGGCAACGTCTCGACGGTGCCGATGGTCCGGATGCTCGCCGCCCGCGGCTGGGAAACCGGGCTCGACCTGGCCGCGCTGGAGCGGGCGGAGGCGTTCATGGCCGACCGGATCGCGGCGGCCCCGAAGCACGCGAGGACCGCGCCATGAGCTACGAGACCATCCTTGTCGAGACCGATCCCGACGGCATCGCCACCGTCACCCTGAACCGCCCCGACAAGCACCACGCGATGAACGCAGGCATGATCGCCGAGCTCACGCAAGCCGCCGCGCGCCTCGGCGCCGACGCCGGCGTCCGCGCCGTCGTCCTCGCCGCCACCGGCCCGAGCTTCTGCGCCGGGGGCGATCTCGAGTGGATGCGCGCCCAGCAGGCCGCCGACCGCGCCGGCAAGATCGCCGAGGCCGGGCGCCTCGCGGCGATGCTCGCCGCCCTCGACGCGCTGCCGAAGCCGCTGATCGCGCGGGTGCAGGGTAACGTCTACGGCGGCGGCGTCGGCCTCGTCGCGGTGTCCGACGTCGCCATCGCCGCCGAAGGCGTCCGGCTGGCGCTCACCGAGACCAGGCTCGGGCTCGTCCCCGCCACCATCGGCCCCTTCGTCGTCCGCCGCATGGGGCCGGGGATGGCCCGGCAGGTGTTCTTCTCCGCCATGCCGTTCGGCACCGACTTCGCCCTCCGCTCCGGGCTCGTCCACGAGGCGTGCCCCGCCGACGCCCTCGACGCGCGTGTGAAACGCCAGACCGACGCCATCCTCAAGACCGCCCCCGGCGCCGTCGCCGCCGCCAAGGCGCTCTGCCGGCGGCTCGGACGCGGCGAGGCGGACGAGATCGCCACTTCGATCGCGGCGCTCGCCGACCGCTGGGAGAGCCCGGAGGCGCAGGAGCGCATCCGCGCCTTCCTCGGACCGGAGGCCGCCGATGCCCGATGACGCCATCGCCGCCCGCATCCGCGAGAGCTTCGCCCGCCAGTCGATGATGGCCTCCGCCGGCGCGCGCCTCGTGGCGGTCGCGGCGGGGCGGGTGACCCTCGACGGCGCCGTCGGCGACGGCTTCCGCCAGCAGCAGGGCTTCGCGCACGCCGGCCTCGTCTTCGCCCTCGGCGACAGCGCCGCCGGCTATGCGGCGCTGACGGTCATGCCCGAGGGCGTCGAGGTGATGACCGTCGAGATGAAGATCAACCTGCTCGCGCCCGGCGCCG
>CAZEGY010000051.1:0-14019 GCA_964511815.1 uncultured Rhodovulum sp. | reverse complement strand
TCGGGCCGACATCCTCGCGGGCGGAGCCCGCTTCGATCGAACGCGGGCCGGCGAGCCTTCCGCCCGAGGAAACCACCCGTATCCTGGCGGCCTTCCTTGACGGGCTGCGGCGTCAGGGCGCGCGGAAGTGCTTGGAGAGCTTCAGGCCCTGGCCCTGGTAGTTCGAGCCCATGTCGCGGCCGTAGAGGATTTCGGGGCGTGCGGCCATGCGCTCGTAGACGAGGCGGCCGACGATCTGGCCGTGGTCGAGGGCGAAGGGCGCCTCGTGGCAGCGGACCTCGAGGACGCCGCGCGAGCCCGAGCCGCCGGCGCCGGCGTGGCCGAAGCCGGGGTCGAAGAAGCCGGCGTAGTGGACGCGGAACTCGCCGACCATGGCGAGGTAGGGCGCCATCTCGGCGGCGTAGTCGGGGGGGACGTGCACCGCCTCGCGGCTGACGAGGATGTAGAAGGCGCCGGGGTCGAGGACGATCCGGCGGTCGCGGGCGAGGACCGGCTCCCAGAACTCGGCCGGGTCGTAGTGGCCGATGCGGTCGAGGTCGATGAGGCCGGTGTGGGGCTTCGCCCGGTAGCCGGCGACGCGGCCGCCCGCGGGGTCGAGATCGACGGAGAACGCGAGACCGCCGGCGATGCGGGCCGGGCCGTCGACGAGGCGCTCCTCGGCGTCGAGGGCGCGGAGCGCGGCGTCGGAGAGGACGGCCGAGCCGCGGCGGAAGCGGATCTGGTTGAGGCGCATTCCCGGGCGGACCAGCACCGAGAACGAGCGCGGCGAGATCTCGGCGTAGAGCGGCCCGGCGTAGCCGGCGTCGATGCGGTCGAACTCGGGCCCGCGGTCGGTGATGAGGCGGGTGAAGAGGTCGAGCCGGCCGGTCGAGCTCTTGGCGTTGGCGACGGCGGAGATGTCGGCGGGGAGGGCGAGGCCCTCGACGAGGGGGACGACGTAGACGCAGCCCTTCTCGAGCACGGCGCCGGGCCCGAGGTCGATGCGGTGCATCTCGAAGTCGGCGAGCCGCTCGGCGACGGTGCCGCGCCCGGGCAGGAACGAGGCCCGCACCCGGAAGGCCTCGCGGCCGAGGCGGAGGTCGAGGCTCGCCGGCTGGACCTGGTCGCGGTCGGGCGGCGCCCCCGTGGTGATCGCCCCGTCGATCAGCATGCGGTCGATGCCCTGCGCGGGGATCACCCCGGCAGGCTCATCGACGACAGGGTGGGGGATGGTCGGGCTAGCGAGATTCGAACTCACGACCTTTCGACCCCCAGTCGAACGCGCTACCAGACTGCGCTATAGCCCGACGCCTGCGCTTTATAGCCGGCGCCCGGACGAGGGCAAGGGGAGAAAGCGTCAGCGCTCGGGATCGGCGATCATCACCGCGCGCAGCGTCTCGAGCTCGGCGACGAGCGCCTTCAGCGACTTGCGGTCGCCGGCCCGTGCGGCGGCCGGCGCCGGCTCGGCGGCGGGCTCGGGTGCGGCCTCCGGGGCGTCGGGCATGGCGGTCTCCTTCTCCGGTGCCGCGTCGGGCTCGACGGCCGGCGTGGTCAGCACCTCGGCGGCGCCGGACCCGAAGAGGTCGGCCTGCGGCCGCGCGGCCGCGGCGTGCGTGGCCTCGCGCGGTGCGGCGGGCTTCCGCGACGTCTTCGGGGCCGGGGGCGCCGCCTCTGCGGGGGGCGCCTCGGCGCCGGGCTCGGATTCGGGTTCGGGTTCGGGCAGGGTGCCGAGGGCGGTGACGTGGCGCACGCCCTTCTCGCGCAGGATCTTCTGCACGCCCTTGATCGTCATGCCGTCGTCGTAGAGCAGGCCGCGGATGCCGCGGAGCAGCCTCACGTCCTCGGGGCGGTAGTAGCGGCGGCCGCCGCCGCGCTTGACCGGCTTCACCTGGGTGAAGCGGGTCTCCCAGAAGCGCAGGACGTGCGGCGGCACGTCGAGGGCGTCGGCGACCTCGCTGATCGTCCTGAAGGCCTCGGGCGACTTGTCCGTGTTCATGGACGCGGCCCTACCGCTTGTTTCCCATGTCGACGCGCTCCTTCATGATGTGCGACGGGCGGAAGGTCAGGACGCGGCGGGGCTCGATCGGAACCTCCTCGCCGGTCTTGGGATTTCGCCCGACGCGCGCGGACTTGGCGCGGACGCTGAAGGTGCCGAACGAGGATATCTTCACCGTCTCGCCGCGCACGAGGGCGTCCGACATGTGGTTGAGCACGCGCTCCACCAGCTCGGCCGACTCGTTGCGGGAAAGCCCGACGGTGCGGAACACAGCCTCGCTCAGTTCCATGCGGGTCAGGGTCTTTTCGCTCACGGCCGGCCTCCCCTCCTGGTCACGTGTTTCGTGAACCTAGAGACAATTCTTAAAGCGTGTCAATAACAACGGCTTGGATGTGGAGACGAGGAGGCCTTACCAGCGGAGGACGGCCGCCCCCCACGCGAGCCCGCCGCCGATCGCCTCGAGAAGCAGCACGTCGCCCCTGGCGATGCGCCCCTCGCCGTAGGCGACCGACAGCGCGAGGGGAATCGATGCCGCCGAGGTGTTGCCGTGGTCCTGCACGGTCACGACGACGCGGTCCATCGGCACCCCGAGCTTCGCCGCCGTCATCGTCATGATGCGGAGGTTCGCCTGGTGGGGGACGAGCCAGTCGACGTCGGTCGTCGCCAGCCCGGCGCGCTCGAGCGCGGCGGCGCCGGTCCGGGCGAGCTTGACGACGGCGTGCTTGAAGACCTCCTGGCCCGCCATCCGGACGACGCCGGCGGTGCCGGTCGTCGCCGGCCCGCCGTCGACGTAGAGCAGGTCGTGGTAGCGGCCGTCGGAGTGGAGGTCGGTCGCGAGGACGCCGCGGTCGAGGGCGCGCCCGGTGCCCTCGGCCGCCTCGAGGATCACCGCGCCGGCGCCGTCGCCGAAGAGCACGCAGGTGGTGCGGTCGCTGAAGTCGAGGATGCGGCTGAAGGTCTCGGCGCCGATCACCATCACCCGGCGGGCGAGGCCGGCCTTCACCAGCGCGTCGGCCTGGGCGAGGGCGAAGACGAATCCCGCGCACACCGCCTGGATGTCGAAGGCGAAGCCGTCCGCCATGCCGATGGCGCTCTGCACCTTGACCGCGGTCGAGGGGAAGGTCTGGTCCGGGGTCGCGGTCGCGAGGATGAGCGCGTCGATGTCGCTGCCCGCGAGGCCGGCGTCGGCGAGCGCGGCCTTCGCCGCGGCGATCGCGAGGTCGGAGGTGGTCTCGCCCTCGGCGGCGAAGTGGCGGCGCTCGATGCCGGTGCGGGTGCGGATCCACTCGTCGGAGGTGTCGAGGGTTTTCGCGAACTCGGCGTTCTCGACGACGCGCTCGGGGAGGTAGTGGCCGCAGCCGATGGGGACGGCGCGGAGCACGCTCATGTGGTCAGTCCTTGGTGTGCGTCGGCCGGGTGCCCGGAGGCGCCGACGCGGGCCGCGAGCTTCCGGGTGAAGCCGTGGTCGGCGAGGGTGAAGGCGAGGCGGATGGCGGCGGCGATCGCGGTGGCGTCGGCCGAGCCGTGCGACTTGATGACGGTGCCGTTCAGCCCGAGGAAGACGCCGCCGTTGGAGCGGCGGGGGTCGATGCGGTTCTGCAGGCGCTTGAGCGAGGTGAGCGCGAAGAGCGCGCCGATGCGGGAGAGCGGGCTGTAGGCGAAGGCTTCCTTGAGGAGGCCGCGGATCAGGCTCGCGGTGCCCTCGGCGGTCTTCAGCGCGATGTTGCCGGTGAAGCCGTCGCAGACGATGACGTCGACGCGGGCCGACGGCATGTCGCTGCCCTCGACGTAGCCGATGTACTCGAAGTCGCTCGTCGGCGCGACCTCGGCGATGAGGCCGGCCGCCTCGTGGAGCTCGCTCCGGCCCTTGTGCTCCTCGGTGCCGACGTTGAGGAGGCCGACCCGCGGCTGCCGGAGCCCGAGGGCGTTGCGGGCGTAGGAGGCGCCCATCACCGCGTACTTGAGAAGGTCGTCCGAATCGGCGCGGATGTCGGCGCCGGCGTCGAGGAGGACGTTGAAGCCGGCGTGGTTCAGCGACGGGAAGAGCACGGCGATCGCCGGGCGGTTCACCCCCGGCGCCTTGCGCAGGCAGAGCATGGCGAGCGCCATCAGCGCGCCGGTGTTGCCGCAGGAGATCGCCACCGACGAGGCGCCGTCGCGCACCGCCGACAGGGCGTTCCACATGCTCGAGCCCTCGGCGCGGCGCAGCGCGCGCGAGGGCTTCTCGTCCATCCCGATGACGCTGTCGGCGTGGCGGACCTCGGTCCGCTCGGCGAGGGGCGTCCCCGGGTGGATGGCGCGGGTCAGCAGGTCGGCGTTGCCGTGGGCGATGAAGCGCAGGCGCGGGTTCGCCTTCAGCGACTTGCCCATGCCGCGGACGACGTCCTCGACCCCGCGGTCGCCGCCCATGGCGTCGATCGAGATGACGACGTCACTCGGCGCCGCACCCTGATCCTCCGGGCCGCCGATCCGGCCAGCTTCGCCGTTCATGCCGGACCGACCTCAGGCGGGAGGGACTCAGGCGGCTTCGTCGTCGAGATCGACTTCCTCGACCTGCGCGACGACCTCGCGGCCGTCGTAGTGGCCGCAGGCGCCGCAGACGTGGTGCGGACGGCGCAGCTCGCCGCAGTTCGAGCACTCGTTCGGGTTCGCCGCCACGAGCGAATCGTGCGACCGGCGCATGCCACGCTTGGAGCGCGTGACCTTTGACTTGGGGACAGCCATGTCTCGACCTCTAACCTTGCCGGGACGTCGGCCCGGACCCTCTCTTCGTCGGCCCGGGGCGTAGCAGATGCCGCGCGGCTTGTCACGCGCACGACGGCCGCCGGACCGGACGGGGAAACGAGCCGCGGAACATAGCGATTGCGCGCCGGGGCGCAAGGCCCTCCGTGACGATTCCGCCGGTGCCCATCACGATCCGTCGCCCATTTTCCGGCGCAACTCGGCGAGGGCGGCGAACGGCTTCGGCTCCTCGTCGTCGGCGTCGGTCGTGCCCACCGCCGCCGCGGCGAGGACGGCGCCCTCCTTGCGCGGGTAGGCGGGAAGGGCGAGGGCGAGGGCCTCGACGGCCACGAGGCCGAGGTCGATGCGCGCGCCGAGCGGCTCGACCTCGTCGTCGTCGTCGGGGTCGACGACGAGCTCGGCCGCCCGCGCCGCGGGCGCCGGCAGGAAGCGGCGCCGGACCGGCTGGTCGACGCGGGTCGTCACCGGCTCGAGGGTGACGACGCAAGTCTGCACCACGGTCGCCCCGAGCGTGCCGTCGAGGGCCCAGCCGCCGGGCTCGAGCGGGGCGAGGCGGCCGGCGAAGCGGACCTTGCGCACCGCCTGCGCGCCGAGGAGCCGGGCCAGCGCCGCCGCCTCCGCCGCGGTCGGCGCGATGTCGAAGTCGAAGCCGTCGACCGCGCTCAGGGTGCGGACCTCGATCACGCGGGCGAATTCGGGATTGTCGGGGGAACGAGGGATGAGCTCGGGCATCGCGCTGTCCTGCTGGCCCGCTGTCCTGCGGTGGGTGGCGGCCGCCGGCCGGCCCAAGTTCCTTGAATTTAGACCATGCCGGGAGTAGGGGAGCAAGGGAATTCGGTGTGGCCAAGGGGAGCGTATGCGCCAGAAATTGCTGCGGTGCGCCGGGGTTGCGCTCATCTGCTTCGGCCTCGTCGCCGCGGGGTGCGCCCCGACCGTCCAGGTTCACGGCTACGTGCCGTCGGAGGCGGACCTGTCGCGGGTCCGGCCCGGCTTCGACGACGCCGGCTCCGTCGAGGAGATGCTCGGGCGGCCGTCCTCGAACGGCGTCCTTCGCGATTCCGCCTGGTACTATGTCCAGAGCACGGTCGAGAACTTCACCTGGCATGCGCCGAAGGTCATCGACCGCAAGGTGATCGCGGTGAACTTCAACCAGAACGGCACCGTCACGGGGATCCACCGCTACGGCCTCCGGGACGGGCGGGTCATCGACCTCGAGACCCGCACCACCGAGACCGGCGGCCGCGAGATGAGTATCGTCGAGCAGCTCTTCGGCAACCTCCTCAACCTCGACGCCCAGCAGCTCAACGACAATTGAGGCCGCGCCCCGCCCCCTCGGGGGCGGGCCGACCGGCCGCGGGGGAAGCGTGGGCGAGCGGCTGCCGAACGGACTGGCGTGGGCGGTCGGGGCGATCCGCGTCGCGCCGATCGTCGCCGCCGCGCTCGCCGCCCTCGCCGGCGACCTCGAGACCTGGCGCGGGCTCGCGGCGACGGTGCTGCCGGGGTACGTGTGGAACACCGGTGGCGCGCACCCTCGGGCGGCGGCCGGTCGCGGTGCTCGCCACCGTCCACCTGCCGATCCTGCGCGGCAGCCTGATGACGGCGCTGCTCATCGTCTTCGTCGACACGATGAAGGAGCTCCCGAGGGGCTGAACGCCGCCGCGGTGCCGAGCTTCATCATCGCCGCGATCGGCGTCCTCCCGGTCGTCCTGCTCTGCCGGGCCATTGCCGCGGAGGGGCGGGGCCGGGCGCGCGATCCCGCACCCGGGGCGGCTCCCGCCTGAGCCGCGGCAGGTCAGTTCGGGAAGAGGTCGTCCGAGACGCGGACCTTGCCGCCGCTGCCGCTGGTGAAGAACCGCTCGCCGCGGACGAAGGCGGCGCGCTCGTCCCTGGAGAGCCAGAGCCGCGCCGGCTTCTCGCAGCCGATCACGTCGCAGGTGACGGCGGTGTTCGGGTAGCCGAGCGGCAGGGCGTAGCTCACCGCCTCGGGCTCGACCGGCTCCGGCCGGTGGTCGTCGCAGAGCGCCTGCGCCATGATGCGGGTCCTCCCTCTTTCCTCCCGGGAACAATCCGCCGGTGGCCGCGGCGTTGCAAGCGGCGCGGTTGCGACCGACGCCGGGCAACCGCCGCCGCACGCCCGTCGCACGCGTGCGACGCTACTCAAGTATATGATATTGCTGGATTACGTCCGCGGCGTTAACCGCGTGGCAATATTCGTTAACGCGCCCATCGGCCGAGGTTCACGCGCTCCAGCGGTAGAGCCAGATCTCCGACGCCTTCACGCCCTCGCTCTCGAGCGAGAGGCGGAACTCGGCGCTCTGGGCGTCGCCGGGGAGGAAGTGGAAGCCGACGCGGGCGACGTTGCCGTCGGGCAGGCGGTCGATGCTCACGCCCCTGGCCGTGCCGGCGCTCGCCGCGAGCTTGGGCTCGATGGTGTCGAAGTCCATCGTCCCGAGGTCGAAGTCGACGACGAAGAGCCGCTCGCGCGGATCGAGGATCGAGAGGCCGCTCCGCGTGGCGGACACCCGCGCGAGCGGCAGCTCCTCGGTCTGGGTCGGCGCCCAGGTCAGGCGGTAGGTGTACTGGTACTCCTTCTCCGGCACCAGCGGCGCCTCGGGGCGCCAGAAGACGACGATGTTGTCGGTGAACTCGTCGCCGCTCGGGATCTCGACGAGGGTCACCGAGCCCTTGCCCCAGCCCTCGCCGGGCTCGACCCACGCGCTCGGGCGCTGCTCGTAGTGGGCCTCGGCGTCCTGGTAGTGCTCGAAGTCGCGCGGGCGCTGGATGAGGCCGAAGGCGCGGGGGTTCTCGTCGGCGAAGGACGAGACCTGGAGCGCCGGCGGGTTGCGGAGCGGCCGCCACAGCCGCTCGCCCGAGCCGTTGACGATGCGCAGGCCGTCGCTGTCGTGGACGGCGTCGCGGAAGTCGTCGATCCCGGCGCGGCGCTCGGGGCCGAAGTAGTACATCGAGGTCAGGGGCGCGATGCCGACGGCGTTGATCTCGCGGCGCGGGATCAGGACCGAGCGCACCTGCATCACCGTCTGGGTGCCGGGGACGATCGAGAAGTCGAAGGCGCCGGCGACCGAGTCGCTGTCGAGGAGCGTGCTGATCCGGAGCGCCCGGTCGCCGGCCTGCGGCTCCTGCACCCAGAAGGCGCGGAAGATCGGGAACTCCTCGGGGTCCGGCCCGCCGGTGCCGATCGACAGGCCGCGGGCCGAGAGACCGTAGATGCAGTCGTAGGCGACGGCGCGGAAGTAGCTCGCCCCCTGGAAGACCGCGAACTCGTCCCAGACCCCGGGCTGGTTGAGCGGATAGCGCAGGCGGATGCCGCTGAAGCCCATGTCTTCGCCGCTGGCTTCCGGGGCGGTGGCTTCCGGGGCGGTGCCGTCAGGGAAGGAGAAGAAGCTCGGGTCGAACTCGAAGAAGTCGGTCGCGAAGTCGACCGGCGCCGCCCGCCCGCCGCGGACGACGTTGATCTCGATCTTGTCCTGGAAGGAGAACCCCGGCGGCAGCATCTCCATCTGGAAGGCGCGCCCGCCGCTGGCGAAGAGGCGCCTGTCGTCGCGGAAGCGGATGGCGCGGAACTGGTCGTACTTCAGCCCGTCGAACGGTGGCGCGAGCTTCATCAGCGGCCGGACGTAGGGCTGCTCGGCGATCTCGCGCGCCCGGGCGACGACCGTCTCGAAGCTGAACGGCGCCGGCGCCGGCGCCGGCTGCGCCGCGGCGGGGCGGACGAGCGGCCCGAGGCCCGCTCCGGCGAGGCCGGCGAGGGTGGCGTGCAGGAAGCTGCGGCGGTCCATGATACTCTCCGGCAGGGCACGGCGGGAGGCGCGCCACGGGCGCGATTTAGGTCTCTCCGCCAGCAGGCTCAAGAGGCGTCCCGGCCTTGCGGCGGCGGGGCGCCGGAGTGGCGGCGCGCCGCTCGGCGACGACGGCGACCGAGCGGGGCGGGACCCGCGCCGCCTCCCAGGCGAAGCCCGGCCGCGGCGGCAGGTGGAAGGCGATCTCGTGGCCGCTCCGGTTGAGGAGGACGGCGGTGCGTCCGTCCGCGCCGCGCCCGAGCACCATCGCGAGCGCGGTCGCGGGGCCGGCTTCCCAGTCCGCCGCCGTCTTCGGCCGTCCGGCCGGGGTGAGCCACGCGACGTCGGGCACCCCGTCCGGCCCGGCCTCGCCGGTCAGCAGCGCCGGGCCCGCGAGCTCCGGGTGCGCCCGGCGCAGCGCGGCGAGCGCCGCGACGTGGGCCTCGAGATCGCGGTCGCGGTTCTCCCAGTCGAGCCAGGTCAGGCGGTTGTCCTGGGCGTAGGCGTTGTTGTTGCCGTCCTGCGTGCGGCCGAACTCGTCGCCGGCGGTGAGCATGATCGTGCCGCGGGTGGCGAAGAGGGTGGCGAGGAGGGCGCGCACGTCGCGCTGGCGGGCGGCGACGACGGCGGGGTCGTCGGTCGGTCCCTCGACGCCGTTGTTCCACGAGTGGTTGTCGTCGTGGCCGTCGCGGTCGTGCTCGCCGTTGGCGTGGTTGTGCTTGTGGCGCCAGGCGACGAGGTCGGCGAGGGTGAAGCCGTCGTGGGCGGCGACGAAGCTGACCGATCGCGTCGCGGGTGGGGCGAAGACGTCGGAGGAGCCGGCGAGGGTGGTGGCGATGGCGCCGGCCATGTGGGGGTCGCCGCGCCAGTAGCGGCGGATGCGGTCGCGGGCGCGGTCGTTCCACTCGAGCCAGCTCGGCGGGAAGGCGCCGAGCCGGTAGCCGCCGGGGCCGATGTCCCAGGGCTCGGCGATCATGATGCGGGTGGAGAGCAGCGGGTCGGCGGCGATCTCGGCGAAGATCGCGGCGTGGGGGTCGAAGCCGGCGGCGGTGCGGGCGAGGATCGGGGCGAGGTCGAAGCGGAAGCCGTCGACGCCGGTGCGGGCGAGGGTGCGCAGGCTGTCGAGGATCAGGCGGCGGGTCGCCGGGTGGTCGCAGGCGAGGGTGTTGCCGGTGCCGGCGTCGTTGATCAGCGTGCCGTCGGGGGCGTGGCGAAAGTAGGCGGCGTTGTCGAGGCCGCGAAGGGAGAGGGTGGGGCCGAAGGCGTCGGACTCGCCGGTGTGGTTGAAGACGACGTCGAGGATCGTGCCGATGCCGGCGGCGCGCAGGGCCGCGACGGTGGCGGCGAGCTCGGGCAGGCCGCCGGGGCAGACGCGGGGGTCGGGGGCCATGAAGACGACGGGGTTGTAGCCCCAGCCGTTGGTCAGGCCGAGGGGCGCGAGGTGGCGCTCGTCGATCCAGGCGGCGATGGGCATGAGCTCGACGGCATCGACGCCGAGGTGGGTGAGGTGGTCGAGGATCGCCGGATGGGCGAGGGCGGCGACGGTGCCGCGGAGGTCTGCCGGAACGTCGGGGTGGAGGAGGGTGAAGGGGCGGACGGGGACTTCGTAGATCAGGCCGCCGGGGCGGAAGACCGGGGGCTGCGGCCCGGTGGTGGCGGGGGGCCGGGTGACGATGGCCTTCGGCATCAGCGGGGAGGTGTCGATGGCGGCGTCGCGGGGGGCGGCGAGGCGGGGGTTCCAGGCGAAGGGGCGGTCGAGGGCGAGGGCGTGAGGGTCGACGAGGAGCTTCGACGGGTCGAAGCGGTGGCCGCGCTCGGGGGCGAAGGGGCCGTCGGCGCGGAAGCCGTAGCGGGTGCCGGGGCCGGCGCCGGGGACGGTCGCCGACCAGATGGCGGCGGCGTCGCGGGCGAGGGGGAGGCGGGTCTCGCGCATGCCGTCGAAGAGGCAGAGCCAGACGCGCTCCGCCGATCCCGACCACACCGCGAAGCGGGTGCCGTCGGGGCCGGGGGTGGCGCCGAGTTGAGGCCCGGGGCTCGTCAGGTGATGACGTCCGGCGCGGCGCGGCCGGTCCTCTCGGTGATGCCGGCGATCCGGTCCGCCGCGACGACGAGGTCGGCGAGGGCGTCGGCGGTGGCGAGGGCGAGGCGGGCGGGGTCGTCCTCGTAGCGCTCGATGTAGACGCGGAGGGTGGCGCCGGAGGTGCCGGTGCCGGAGAGGCGGAAGACGACGCGGCTGCCGCCCTCGAAGAGGATGCGGATGCCCTGGCGGGCGGAGGTCGAGCCGTCGACGGGGTCGTGGTAGGCGAAGTCGTCGGCCTTCGCGATGGTCAGGCCGTTGACGGTGGTGCCGGGGAGCTTGGCGATCGCGGTGCGGAGCGCGTCGATCAGGCCGTTGGCGGCGGTGCTGTCGAGGCCCTCGTAGTCGTGGCGGGCGTAGTAGTTGCGGCCGTACTCCTGCCAGTGCTTCTCGGCGATCGTCTTCGCCGGTTCCTTGCGGGCGGCGAGGATGTTGAGCCAGAGGAGCACGGCCCAGAGGCCGTCCTTCTCGCGGACGTGGTTCGAGCCGGTGCCCGCGCTCTCCTCGCCGCAGATCGTCGCCATGTCGGCGTCGAGGAGGTTGCCGAAGAACTTCCAGCCGGTCGGGGTCTCGTAGAGGCCGACGCCGAGCTTCGCCGCCACGCGGTCGGCGGCGGCGCTGGTCGGCATCGAGCGGGCGATGCCCTCGAGGCCGCCGGCGTAGCCGGGGGCGAGGTGGGCGTTCGCGGCGAGCATGGCGAGCGAATCGGAGGGGGTGATGAAGATGCCGCGGCCGATGACGAGGTTGCGGTCGCCGTCGCCGTCGGAGGCGGCGCCGAAGTCGGGGGCGTCCGGCCCCATCATCTCGTCGTAGAGCGCCCTGGCGTGGACGAGGTTGGGGTCGGGGTGGTGGCCGCCGAAGTCGGGGAGGGGGGTGCCGTTGCGGACGGTGCCCGCGGGCGCGCCGAGGCGGTTCTCGAGGATCTCGGTGGCGTAGGGGCCGGTGATCGCCGACATGGCGTCGAAGGCCATGCGGAAGCCGCCGGCGAACATCGCGGCGATCGCCGGGAAGTCGAAGAGGGTCTCCATCAGCGCGGCATAGTCGGCGACCGGGTCGATGACCTCGACGGTCATGTCGCCGAGGGCCTGGACGCCGACCGCGTCGAGGTCGAGGTCGGGGGCGTCGAGGATGCGGTAACTGTCGATGACCTGGCTGCGCGCGTAGATCGCCTCGGTGATCTTTTCCGGGGCGGGGCCGCCGTTGCCGATGTTGTACTTGATGCCGAAGTCCTCGGTCGGGCCGCCGGGGTTGTGGCTCGCCGAGAGGATGATGCCGCCGAAGGCGTTGTAGCGGCGGATGACGTTGGAGGCGGCGGGGGTCGAGAGCAGGCCGCCCCGGCCGACCATCACCCGGCCGAAGCCGTTGGCGGCGGCCATCTTCAGGGCGATCTGGATGACCTCGCGGTTGTAGTAGCGGCCGTCGCCGCCGATGACGAGGAGGTGGCCCTTGAAGTCGTCGAGGCTGTCGAAGATCGACTGGACGAAGTTCTCGACGTAGTTCGGCTGCTGGAAGTGCGGGACCTTCTTGCGCAGGCCGGAGGTGCCGGGCTTCTGGTCGTCGTAGGGCGTGGTCGGGACGGTCTTGATCATGGTCTTCCTGCCGGCAGGAGGGAGGCGTAGAGGTCGGCGTAGAGGGCGGCGCTGCGGTCCCACGAGACGTCGGACTTCATTCCCTGGCGCTGGATCGCCGTCCATGCCGCCTCGTCGCGCATGAGGTGCGTGGCGCGGCGGATGGCGCCGGCGAGGGGGGCGGCGTCGACCGGGGTGAACTGGAAGCCGGTGGCGGCGCCCGCGTTCAGCGCCGCGAGGTTGGCGTCGATCACCGTGTCGGCGAGGCCGCCGGTGTGGGCGACGATGGGGACGCAGCCGTAGCGCAGGCCGTAGAGCTGGGTGAGGCCGCAGGGCTCGAAGCGCGAGGGGATGAGGATGGCGTCGCCGGCCGCCTGCATCTGGTGGGCGAGGGGCTCGTCGTAGCCGATGATGGCGCCGACCCGGCCGGGGAACTCGCCGGCCAGCGCCCGGAAGGTGAACTCGAGGCCGGGGTCGCCGGTGCCGAGGACGGCGAGGCGGTGGCCGGCGCGGACGATGTCCTCGGCGGTGATGAAGGCGAGGAGGTCGATGCCCTTCTGCCAGGTCAGCCGGCTGACGAGGACGAAGAGGGGCGAGCCGTCGGCCTGGAGGCCGAAGCGGGCCTCGATGGCGGCGCGGTTGGCGGCGCGGCCGTCGAGCTTCTTCGCCGAGAAGGGCGCGGCGAGGAGGGGGTCGGTCTCGGGGTTCCAGACCTCGGTGTCGATGCCGTTGACGATGCCGTGGAGCACGTCCTTGCGGGCGGAGATCAGGCCTTCGAGGCCCATGCCGAAGGCGGGGGTGGTGATCTCCTCGGCGTAGGTCGGGCTGACGGTGGTGACGGCGGAGGCGCAGGCGATGCCGGCCTTGAGAAAGCCGACGCCGCCGAAGTACTCGAGCCCGGCGAGGCCGAAGGCGTGGTCGGGGAGCTCGAGCACCGGGAAGACCGAGGCGGCGAAGTGGCCCTGGAAGGCGATGTTGTGGATGGTCATCACCGAGGGCCGCGCCACGCCGTAGTAGCGCAGGTAGGCGGGGGCGAGGCCGGCCTGCCAGTCGTGGGCGTGGACGACGTCGGGGAGGAAGTCGGCGACGAGGCCCATGGCGACGTCGGCGGCGGCGCGGCCGAGGGCGCCGAAGCGGCGCCAGTTGTCGGGGTGGTCGGCGCCGGAGACGTCGCCGTAGGGGCCGCCGGGGCGGTCGTAGAGCGGCGGGCTGTCGAGGACGATCAGGCGCAGGCCCGCGACCTCGGCGTCGAGGAGGCGGGCGGGGACGCCGAGGAGCGACGGGTAGTCGTGGAGGACGCGGGCCGCGCCGATCTTCGCCATGACCGCCGGGTAGCCGGGGAGGAGGGTGCGCACCTCGATGCCACGGCGGCCGAGCGCCGGGGGCAAGGCACCGGCGACGTCGGCGAGGCCGCCGGTCTTGACGAGGGGATAGGCCTCGGAGGTGACGGAGAGGACCCGCATCAGGACTCCAGGCTGTCGATCATCGGCTGGGTGATCAGGCAGATGCCGCCCTCCGACCGCCGGAAGCGCTTCTCGTCGAGGGCCGGATCCTCGCCGACGACGAGGCCTTCGGGGATGTGGACGCCGCGGTCGACCACCACCCGGCTCAGGCGGGCGCCGCGTCCGATGTCGACGTCGGGCAGGATCACCGCCTCGTCGAGCGCGGCGTAGGAGTGGCAGCGGACGCCGGTCGAGACCAGCGAGTGGCGGATCGAGGCGCCGGAGACGATGCAGTCGCCGGCGACGAGGCTGGAGACGGCGCTGCCGCGGCGGCCGTCGACGTCGTGGACGAACTTGGCCGGCGGCTTGATCTCGGCGTAGGTCCAGATCGGCCAGGAGGTGTCGTAGAGGTCGAGCT
>CAZEGY010000050.1:0-14131 GCA_964511815.1 uncultured Rhodovulum sp. | reverse complement strand
TGATCCTCACCGGCGCCGACGACACCGAGAACAAGCTCAAGGGCTTCGGCTTCGGCGCCGACGACTACATGACCAAGCCCTTCCACCGCCAGGAGCTGATCGCCCGCATCCACGCGATCGTGCGCCGCTCCAAGGGCCACGCCCAGTCGATGATCCAGACCGGCAGGTTCACGGTGAACCTCGACGCCAAGACCGTCGAGGTCGACGGGCAGTCGGTGCACCTCACCGGCAAGGAATACCAGATGCTGGAGCTTCTCTCGCTGCGCAAGGGCACGACCCTGACCAAGGAGATGTTCCTCAACCACCTCTACGGCGGCATGGACGAGCCGGAGCTGAAGATCATCGACGTCTTCATCTGCAAGCTCCGCAAGAAGCTCTCCGAGGCCACCGGCGGCGAGAACTACATCGAGACGGTGTGGGGCCGCGGCTACGTGCTCCGCGACCCGGCGAGCAGCGAGGCCAAGCGCCGGCTGGCGGTCGGGGCGTAGGACCCGCCGCGACCGCGTCCTGCCGCCCCCGCCGCGGGGCGCTTCCTGCCGGCCGCGCGGATGGGCGCGCCCCGGGCGCGCAACCGGCGCGACGGCGGGGCGACGGCGGGGCGGGCCGCGCGCTTCTCCTTGATCTGCCGAACGAATCGCGTGAACAATGGCGCAACGCTCCCGATCGGAGGAGCGAGGAGATCACCGGGAGGACCCTCCATGCGCCTGACCGCCATCGTCGCCGCCGCCATCGTCGCCGCCGGCCCCGCCTTCGCCCAGGATTACCCGACCGGCCCGGTCACGGTGGTCGTGCCGTTCTCGGCCGGCGGCCCGACCGACACCGTCACCCGCCTCGTCGGCGAGCCGATGTCGAAGTCGCTCGGCCAGCAGATCGTCGTCCAGAACGTCGGCGGCGCCGGCGGCACCCTCGGCGCCACCCAGGTGGCGAAGTCCGCGCCCGACGGCTACACCCTCCTCCTCCACCACATCGGCATGTCGACGGCGCCCTCGCTCTACGACAACCTCGCCTACGACCCGGTCGCGGACTTCGCCCCGATCGGCCTCGTCACCTCGGTGCCGATGACGATCATCGCCCGCAAGGACTTCCCGCCGAACACGCTCGAGGAGCTCATCGCCTACGTCAGGGAGAACGCCGACTCGGTGACCTACGCCAACGCCGGCATCGGCGCGGCGAGCCACCTCTGCGGCATGCTCTTCATGTCGGCGATCGACACCGAGATCGTCACCGTGCCCTACCAGGGCACCGGGCCGGCGATCACCGACCTCATCGGCGGCCAGGTCGACTTCATGTGCGACCAGACGACCAACACCACCGGCCAGATCCTCGGCGGCGAGGTCAAGGCCTACGCCGTCACCTCGCCCGAGCGGCTGCCGAACCTGCCCGACGTGCCGACGACCGCCGAGGCCGGGCTCCCCGACTTCCAGCTCGGCATCTGGCACGGCCTCTACGCCCCGGCCGGCACCCCGCAGGAGGCGCTCGACAAGCTCGAGGCGGCGCTCCAGACCGCCGTCGCCGACCCGACCGTCGGCGAGCGCTTCGGCGACCTCGGCACCGCGCCCGCCACCGCCGAGGAGGCGACGCCCGCGGCGCTCGCGGCGATGCTCGCCGACCAGATCGCGCTGTGGAAGCCGCTGATCGCGGCGGCGGGGGCGAAGGCGCAGTAGCGCCCGCATGGACCGCGCCGGCATCAAGGACATCCTCTCGGGGCTGATCTTCGTCGGCTTCGGCGCGGCGTTCGGCTACGCCGCGACCGGCTACGACCTCGGCACCGCCTTCCGCATGGGGCCGGGCTACTTCCCGCTCGTCCTCGCCGGCGCGCTCGTCGTCCTCGGCGTCGCCATCGTCGTCAAGGGGGTGACCGCCGCGGCCTCGGAGACGCCGATCGGCGTCGTGCCGTGGCGCGGCGGCGTCTTCATCCTCGGCGCGCTCGTCTACTTCGGCGCCACCGTGCGCGGGCTCGGCCTCGTGCCCGCGCTCTTCGGGGCCGCCTTCCTCAGCGCCCTCGGCTCGCGGCAGAACGGCCCCTTCGCCGCCGCGGTGATCGCCGCCGCCCTGACCGCGGCCTGCGTGGTGATCTTCCACTACGGCCTCGGCGTCACCGTGCCGCTCTTCGGCCCGTGGGTGCGCTGATGGGGGTGCGCTGATGGAGCTCATCGCCAACCTCGGCCTCGGCTTCGAGACCGCGCTCTCGCCGGTCAACGTCCTCTACTGCTTCGTCGGCGTGCTCCTCGGCACCCTCGTCGGCGTCCTCCCCGGCATCGGCCCGACCGCGACGATCGCCATGCTCCTGCCGATCACCTTCTCCTTCGCGCCGGTGACCGCGCTCATCATGCTCGCCGGGATCTACTACGGCGCCCAGTACGGCGGCTCGACCACGGCGATCCTCATCAACCTGCCCGGCGAGAGCTCCTCGGCGGTCACCGCCATCGACGGCTACCAGATGGCCCGCCAGGGCCTCGCCGGGCCGGCGCTCGCCACCGCCGCCCTCGGCTCGTTCTTCGCCGGGACCGTCGCGACCTTCATCCTCGCCGTCGCCGCGCCGCCCCTCGCCCGCGCCGCGCTGAACTTCGGCGCGCCCGAGTACTTCTCGCTCATCGTCCTCGGCCTCGTCGCCTCGATCGCCCTCGCCCACGGCTCGATCCTCAAGGCACTGGCGATGATCGTCCTCGGCCTGCTGCTCGGCATGGTCGGCCAGGACATCTACACCGGCACCCCGCGCTTCACCTTCGGCTTCTTCGAGCTCTACTCCGGCCTCAACTTCGTCTCCGTCGCCGTCGGCATCTTCGGCATCGCCGAGATCCTGCGCAACCTCGAGAACGAGACCACCCGCGACGTGATGGTGAAGAAGGTCTCGAACCTCTGGCTCACCCGCGCCCAGTTCCGCCGCATCGCCGCCCCCGTCGTCCGCGGCACCATCCTCGGCTCGGCCCTCGGGGTGCTGCCCGGCGGCGGCCACGTGCTCTCGTCCTTCGCCTCCTACTCGATGGAGAAGAAGCTCTCGAGGCACCCGGAGGAGTTCGGCAAGGGCGCGATCGAGGGCGTCGCCGGCCCCGAATCGGCCAACAACGCCGCGGCGCAGACCAGCTTCATCCCGATGCTGACCCTCGGCATCCCCGCCCACCCGGTGATGGCGCTGATGATCGGCGCCTTCATCATCCAGGGCATCACCCCCGGCCCCAACGTCATCAACGACGAGCCGGCGCTGTTCTGGGGCATCATCGTGTCGATGTGGCTCGGCAACCTGATGCTGGTGCTCCTCAACCTGCCGCTGATCGGGTTGTGGGTGCGGCTCCTGACCGTGCCCTACCGGGTGCTGTTCCCGACGATCGTCGTCTTCGCCTCGCTCGGCTGCTACGCGATCAACGGCAACAACTTCGACGTCTACGCCATCGCCGTCTTCGGGATCATCGGCTTCGTCCTCGTCAAGCTCGGCTGCGAGCCGGCGCCGCTGCTCCTCGGCTTCGTCCTCGGGCCGCTGCTCGAGGAGCACCTGCGCCGGGCGATGATCCTCTCGCGCGGCGACCCGATGATCTTCGTCGAGCGCCCGATCTCGGCGGTCCTCCTCGTCCTTTCGCTCGCCGCGCTCGCCGTCGCGGTGCTGCCTTCGGTCCGCAAGAAGCGCGACGAGGTGTTCGTCGAGGAGGACTGATGGCCGGCCATCTGCTCACGCGCCGTCCGCCGCCGCCGCTCGCGCCCTTCGTCTCGGCGATCCACGACTACGCCGCGTCGGGCGCCACCCCGCCGGAAGTTCCGCTCCAAGGAGAGACGCCATGCCGGAATCACCGCGCATCTTCCCGACCTTCCGCTACCGCGAGCCCGCGAGGATGATCGACTGGCTCGAGACGGCCTTCGGCTTCGTCACCCACGCCCGCCACGGCGAGGGCGACGCCGTCGAGCACGCCGAGCTCGCCTTCGGCGACTCGCTCGTCATGCTCGGCGGCGTCCGCGACGACGCCTACGGCCGCATGGTCGGCGCCCCCGGCGCCGGCAACGGCACCTCGACCTATCTCGTCACCGACGACCCCGACGCCCTCTTCGCGCGGGCGAAGGCCGCCGGCGCCACCATCGAGGAGCCCCTGACCGACCGCGACTACGGCAGCCGCGATTTCATCGCCCGCGACCCGGAGGGCTTCCTGTGGTGCTTCGGCACCTACTGGCCGAAGGTCGGCGGCTGAGCCTTACCGCTGCTTGAAGGCGTCGAGGAGCGCCGCGCCGAAGCTGCCGGTCTCCTCGCGCTTCGGCTCCGGCGTCCGCGACGCCGCGCCGGCCGGGCGGCGGCCCTTGTCGGCGCCCTTGCCGGCCGGCTTCGGGGCGGCGTCGCGCCCGCCGCCGTCCTTGCGCATCGAGAGGCCGATGCGCTTGCGCGGCACGTCGACCTCGAGCACCCGCACCTTCACCACGTCGCCGGCCTTCACCACCTCGTGCGGATCCTTGACGAAGCGGTCGGCGAGCTGGCTGACGTGGACGAGCCCGTCCTGGTGGACGCCGACGTCGACGAAGGCGCCGAAGGCGGCGACGTTGGTCACCGTGCCCTCGAGCAGCATCCCGGGCTTGAGGTCGGAGATCGCCTCGACCCCCTCCATGAAGCTCGCGGTCACGAACGCCGGCCGCGGGTCGCGCCCGGGCTTGGCCAGCTCGGCGAGGATGTCGCGCACCGTCGGCAGCCCGAAGCGGTCGTCGACGAACTCCGCCGGGTCGAGCCCCCCGAGCCGCGCCTCGTCGCCCATCACCGCCCGCAGGTCGCGCCCGCAGGCCGCGACGATGCGCCGGGCGACGGCGTAGGCCTCGGGATGCACCGCCGAGGCGTCGAGGGGCTCGGCCCCGTCGCGGATGCGCAGGAACCCCGCCGCCTGCTCGAAGGCCCGCGGCCCGAGGCGCGGCACGCCGAGGAGCTCCTTGCGCGCGCGGAAGGCGCCCTTCTCGTCGCGGTGCGCGACGATCGCCTCGGCGAGCGCCGGCCCGAGGCCGGAGACGTGGGCGAGGAGCGGCGCCGAAGCGGTGTTGAGGTCGACCCCGACGGCGTTGACCGCGTCCTCGACCACCGCCTCCAGCGACTTGCCGAGGCGGTGCTGGTCGACGTCGTGCTGGTACTGCCCGACCCCGATCGCCTTCGGCTCGATCTTGACGAGCTCGGCCAGCGGGTCCTGCAACCGCCGCGCGATCGAGACCGCGCCGCGCAGCGACACGTCGAGGCCGGGGAACTCCTTCGCGGCGAGCTCGGAGGCCGAGTAGACCGAGGCCCCGGCCTCGGAGACGATCACCTTGGTCGGCTTCCTGCCGCCCGCCGGCAGCAGCGCCAGCAGGTCCGCCACCAGCCGCTCGGTCTCCCGGCTCGCGGTGCCGTTGCCGATGGCGATGAGCTCGACCCCGTGCTTGCCGATCAGCCCGGCGAGCGCCGCCTGCGCGCCGCGGACGTCGTTGCGCGGCTGGAACGGATAGACCGTGTCGGTGGCGAGCACCTTGCCGGTCGCATCGACGACCGCGACCTTCACCCCGGTCCGCACCCCGGGATCGAGCCCCATCGTCGCCCGCGCCCCCGCCGGCGCCGCCAGCAGCAGGTCGCGGAGGTTGCGCGCGAACACGCCGATCGCCTCCTCCTGCGCCCGCTCGCGCAAGGATCCCATCAGGTCGAGCATCATCGACAGCCCGAGCTTCACCTTCCACGCCCAGCGCGCCACGTCGCGGAGCCAGCGGTCGCCGGGCCGGTCTCCCGAAACACCGAGCGCACCCTCGACCATCGCCGCGACCCGCGCGAGGCCGTCCTCGTCCGGGCCGATGTCGAGGGTCAGCACGCCCTCGTTCGCGCCGCGCATCATGGCGAGCGCCCGGTGGCTCGGCACCCCCGCCCACTTCTCGGAATGGGCGAAGTAGTCGGAGAACTTCGCGCCCTTCTCCTCCTGCCCGGCGACCACCCGGGCGCTCACCACCCCGTCGCGCTCGAGGAAGGTCCGCAGCCGCCCGATCAGGCCCGCGTCCTCGGAGAGCTGCTCGGTCAGGATGTCGCGCGCCCCGGCCAGCGCCTCCTTCGCATCCGCCACCTCGTCCGAGAGGAAGCCCGCCGCCAGCGCCTCGGGCGCCGCCGCGCGGTCGGCGAGGATCGCGTCGGCGAGGCCCTGGAGGCCGCGCTCCCGGGCGATCATCGCCTTCGTCCGCCGCTTGGGCTTGTAGGGCAGGTAGAGGTCCTCGAGCGCCGCCTTGGTCGTCGCCGCCGCGATCCCGGCCTCGAGCTCGGGCGTCAGCTTGCCCTGCTCGCGGATCTGTCCGAGGATCGTCGCCCGCCGCGCCTCCATCTCGCGGAGGTAGCCGAGCCGGTCGGCCAGAGTCCGGAGCTGCCCGTCGTCGAGCCCGCCGGTCGCCTCCTTGCGGTAGCGCGCGACGAAGGGCACCGTCGCCCCGCCGTCGAGAAGCCCGGCGGCGGCCGCCACCTGGTCCGGCCGCGCCCCGATCTCGGAGGCGATGGTCGCCGCGATGCGCCGCTCGGTCCTGGGGTCGGTGTCGTTGGCCATGATCTCTCGCGCGCGCTGCTTCGGGGAGGCGGACCATACTCCCCCGGGCGGCCCGCGCAAGATTGCACCCGACGCGGCAGCCGCGCTATCTCGTCTCCGGCCAGCCCGGAGAAGCCCGATGGAAGACCCCCGTCCCGTCGACAGCCTGACCCCCGAGGAGGCCGCGGCCGAGCTCGCCCGCCTCGCCGCGGAGATCGGCCGCGCCAACCGCGCCTACCACCAAGCCGACGCGCCGGAGATCTCCGACGCCGACTACGACGCGCTGAAGCTCCGCAACGCCGCGATCGAGGCCGCCTTCCCCGAGCTGAAGCGTCCCGACAGCCCCTCCGGGCAGGTCGGCGCCGCCCCCTCCGAGGCCTTCGCCAAGGTCCGCCACGCCCGGCCGCTCTACAGCCTCGAGAACGCCTTCGCCGAGGGCGACGTCGCCGAGTTCGTCGAGCGCGTCCGCCGCTTCCTCAACCTCGGCGCCGAGGCGCCGCTCGCCTTCACCGCCGAGCCGAAGATCGACGGCCTGTCGCTGTCGCTGCGCTACGAGGACGGCCGCCTCGTCACCGCCGCCACCCGCGGCGACGGCGAGACCGGCGAGAACGTCACCGCCAACGCCCGCACCATCGCCGACGTCCCGGACCGCCTGACCGGGGCGCCTGCGGTGCTCGAGGTCCGCGGCGAGGTCTACATGACCCACGCCGACTTCGAGGCCCTGAACGTCCGCCAGGCCGAGGCCGGGCGCACCTTCGCCAACCCGAGGAACGCCGCCGCCGGCTCGCTCCGCCAGCTCGACCCGAAGATCACCGCGAGCCGGCCGCTCCACTACTTCGCCTACGCCTGGGGCGAGCTCTCGGCGCCGCTCGCCGAGACCCAGGCCGCCGCGATCGCCCGCCTTTCCGCCCTCGGCTTCGCCACCAACCCGCTGATGGTCACCTGCACCACCGTCGCAGAGATGCTCGCCCACTACCGCGAGATCGAGCGCCAGCGGGCGACGCTCCCCTATGACATCGACGGCGTCGTCTACAAGGTCGACCGCCTCGACTACCAGTCCCGCCTCGGCTTCCGCTCGACGACGCCGCGCTGGGCCCTCGCCCACAAGTTCTCCGCCGAGCGCGCGACGACGCAGATCGAGGCGATCGACATCCAGGTCGGCCGCACCGGCGCGCTCTCCCCGGTCGCGCGCCTGCTGCCGGTCACCGTCGGCGGCGTCGTCGTCCGCAACGCCACGCTGCACAACGCCGACTACATCGCGGGGCGCGACTCGAAGGGCAACCCGATCCGCGACGGCCGCGACATCCGCATCGGTGACTGGGTGACGATCTACCGCGCCGGCGACGTCATCCCCAAGGTCGAGGACGTCGACCTCTCGCGCCCCCGCGGCGCCGAGCCCTACCGCTTCCCGGCGACCTGCCCGGTCTGCGGCTCCGACGTCGTCCGCGAGGAGGGCGAGGCGGTGTCCTACTGCACCGGCGCGCTGATCTGCCCGGCGCAGGCGGTGGAGAAGCTCAAGCACTTCGTCTCGCGCGGCGCCTTCGACATCGAGGGCCTCGGAGCCAAGGCCGTCGAGGCGCTCTACGCCGACGGCTGGATCCGCGAGCCCGCCGACATCTTCACCCTCGCCACGCGCCACGGCCCCGGCTGCGCCACCCAGATGAAGAACCGCGACGGCTGGGGCGAGAGGTCGGCCGAGAACCTGTTCCACGCCATCGACGAGCGCCGCCGCATCCCCCTCGACCGGCTGATCTTCGCCCTCGGCATCCGCCATGTGGGCGAGACCGCCGCCCGCCTCGTCGCCCGCCACTACGGCGCGTGGGACCGCTTCGACGCCGCGATGACGGCGGCGCGCGACCACGCCGGCCCGGAGTGGGAGGAGCTCAACGACGTCAACGGCGTCGGCGAGACGCTGGCCGGCAGCCTCGTCGACTTCTTCCACGAGGCAGCGAACCGCGCCGCGGTCGACCGCCTCGTCGCCGAGCTTTCGATCGAGGACGTCGCCGCCCCCGCCGCGTCGGGCTCGCCCGTCGCCGGCAAGACGGTGGTCTTCACCGGCACCCTCGAGAAGATGACCCGCGCCGAGGCCAAGGCCCGCGCCGAGGCCCTCGGCGCCAAGGTCGCGGGCTCGGTCTCGGCGAAGACCGACTACGTCGTCGCCGGGCCGGGCGCGGGCTCGAAGGAGAAGAAGGCGAAGGAGCTCGGGCTGACGGTCCTGACGGAAGAGGAGTGGCTGGCGCTCGTCGGCTGAGATCCCCGGCCGCCCGGATCACGGCTCCATCGCCGGGGAGCGATCCTGCCGCTGGTGAGGCATCTCGACACCCTGCGCTTCCTCTCGATCCGCCGTTCGGGCGCTCGGGCGCCGTCAGTTCGCTGAAGTCGCCCTGGAAACGTGCCGGTAGACCGTTGTCCTCGAGAGGCCGAGGCGGCGGGCAGCGACGCTGACGTTTCCGGATGCCTCTCGGAGGGTCCTGTGAATCTCCCGACATCGCTGCCGGGAGAGCGGCTGGTCCCGACAGTCGTCGCAACATTCGGCGTCGACCGTGGCGCACGCATCCAGGCAATCCGTCTCGGGCGCGCCGCGGATCAGTGCACGCTGGAGCTCGCTCCGAAGCTCGCGAATGTTGCCGGGCCAGGTTCGCGCCGCCAGGTTCGCGACGTCCGCGGCGGCGATCGGGGCCGCGTCGTGGATTTCGGCCACCAGATACCGCACGATCGCAGCGAAGTCCGTGCGCTCTCGCAACGGCGGGATCGTGATGGTGAAGACGTTCAGCCGGTAAAGGAGGTCGCGGCGGAACTCCTTTCCGGCCATCGCGCCGAGGTCGCGGTTGGTTGCGGCGACGACCTGGACGTCGACGGGGCTCGACTTCGTCGATCCGATCGGCCGCACGTTGCGGTCGTCGAGGAAGCGAAGCAGCGCCGCCTGGGCAGGCAGGGGTATCTCGCCGACTTCGTCGAGGAACAATGTCCCGCCGTCGGCGGCCCGGGCCAGGCCTGCGGCGCTTTCGCGCGCATCCGTGAAGGCCCCGCGCTCGTGTCCGAAGATCTCGGCAGCGAACAGGGCCTCCGGGATGGCACCGCAGTTCAGCGGGACGAAGGCGCCGTGCCGCCCGCTGACCTTGTGGACGTGACGGGCCATCGGCTCCTTGCCGGTGCCGGTTTCGCCGACGATCAGCACCGGCATCCGCAGGGCGAGGGCCCGGGGGAGGGCGTTCATCTGCCGCGCCAGGCCGGGGTCCTCGCAGACGAAATCCGCGGGCACCACCGGAGAGCGGCGGGCGCCGGGATTCCGCGCTGGCTCCGCGCCCGTCGACCGGCCAGCGCCGATCTGGCGGCAGACCATGAAGACGCCACTTCCCGCCTGGTCGCGGACCGCGATGACGCCGCCCGCGAGCAGGTCGCGGACAGCCGAGGCGAAGCGGGTGTCGAACAGGGCGTCGAACCCGCGCCCACGCTGCGCCGGGAGTCCGGCGAGCAGCGCGACCGCAGGGCGGTTCAGGGCGAGGACCTCGCCGTCCGGCGAAAGGGCGAGGAGACCGGCCGAGATCGTCTCGAGGTATTCGGCGCGCGGGTGGAAGGCGACAATGAGGCTGCCCGCGCGCGCCTGAAAGATCAGGCCGTTCTCCACCTGGGCCGCGGCCATGCGCACCAGCGCCAGCGTGTGCTGCTGCCGCGCCTCGTTGGTACAGGATGCGTCGAGCAGGCCGAGCACCGCGCCGTCGGGTTCGAGGATCGGCACGGCCATGCAGCTGAGCCGCCCGTGGTCCGCGAAATAGTGCTCGCGGCCGTGGACGGCGACGGGCGCCCGCTCCCGCGCGGCGAGGCCGAGCGCGTTGGTGCCGCGGGTGGCCTCGCACCAGAGGCTGCCGGGAATGATCGAGCGCCCGGCGGCGCTGTCGGAGAAGGCCTGGTCGCTGATGGTGTCGAGCACGACGCCGTCGGCGTCGCCGAGCGCGATCATGAATTCGGAGCCGGCGATCTGGGCGTGGAGGAGCTGCATCTCGGCGAGCGCCAGCCGCCGCATGGCCGCGACGGCCTCCCGCCGCCGCCCGACCTCGGCGAAGGGCAGCACCTCGGGCGCGGGCGGGCGCAGGGGGTCGAGGCCGAGCTCGCGGCAGCGCGCCCAGCTGGCCGCGACCGGGGCCGGCAGCGCGCCGGCGGGAAAGCGATCGCCGCGCTCGAGGGCGGCGCGGGCGCGGTCGAGTCCCGAGACATGCTGCATGGCGCTACTCCCCGGATCTGTTCAGCGGGTGGACGGCCGGGGCGCCGCGCTGTCCAGCGCCAGCGCGCAGCGGGCCAGGCGGCGGCGTGCAAGGGATTGGGACGACTGGCCCGAGCTGGCTGGCACGCGGCTTGCTTCGGATACTCCGTACGACACTCCGTACAATCGCGCGCAGGAGGAAACGGCGATGAAGGCACAGGTGCTCAACCGATACGACGACGCCCTGGCGGCGGACAGCTGGGTGGCCATGCAGGACGTGCCGGACCCCGCGATCAAGAAGTCGACCGACGTGATCGTGCGCATCGGGGGCGCCGGGGTCTGCCGCACCGACCTGCACATCATCGAGGGCGTCTGGCGGCCGCACATGGACCCGGACGGCGGCCACCTGCTGCCGTTGATCATGGGCCACGAGAACGCCGGCTGGGTCGAGGAGATCGGCAAGGAGGTCGAGGGGATCAAGGTCGGCGATCCGGTGATCGTGCATCCGAAGATCTCCGGCGGCACCTGCCTGGCCTGCCGGCGCGGGTGGGACATGCACGGGCCGGGGAGCTTCCCCGGGCTGGACTGCAACGGCGGTTATGCCGAGTACCTGGCGACCTCGGAGCGCAATATCGTGCCGTTGCCGAAGACGCTGGCGCCGAAGGAAGTGGCACCCTATGCCGACGCCGGGCTGACCGCCTATCGCGCGGTGAAGAAGGCGACGCGGCATCTCCTGCCGGGTGAGAGCTGCGTCGTCATCGGCGCCGGCGGGCTCGGGCATATCGCCATCCAGTGCCTGAAGGCGATGTGCGCGGCGGACGTGATCGTCGTCGACAAGTCCGACGCATCGCTCCAGCTCGCCGGGAAGATCGGGGCTGACAAGCTCGTCAAGGCGGACGGCAACGAAGTCGAGGCGGTGCTGGCACTGACCGGCGGCCAGGGCGCCGAGGCGGTGATCGACTTCGTTGGCGAGAAGGGCACGACGGCGAAGGGGCTGGCGATGACCCGACCGATGGGCAGCTACTATGTCGTCGGCTACGGCGAGAACATCACGGTGCCGACCGTCGACATGGTGATCACCGAGAAGAACATCATCGGCAACCTCGTCGGCACCTGGGCCGAGCTCGTCGAGCTGATGGCGCTGGCGGACCGCGGTCTCGTCGAGCTGACCACCGTCGAGTACAAGCTCGGCGATGCCAACAAGGCGCTGCAAGACCTGAACGCCGGCCGCATCCACGGCCGCGCCGTGCTCATCCCCTGAAGCCGAGGCGCGGGCGGGGCTCGGCGCCGCCCGCGCCCTGGCGGGCGAGAAGGAAGGACGATGGGGAGAACATGCATGTGCGGGGTGGTCGAAAAGGCGGGGCCGCTGCCGTTCCAGCGGATCAATCGCTCGCTCCGGATCGAGGGGCATGCCACGAGCATCGAGCTCGAGGCCGCCTTCTGGGACGTGCTGGACGCAATGGCGGCGCGCGAGGGGCTGACGACGCCGAAGCTCCTCGCCGCGCTGCAGGAGGAGGCGGCCGAGCTGCCCAAGACGACGGCCAGCTTCGCCTCGACCCTGCGCACCATCTGCCTGCTCTACCAGGGCGACCGGCCGCCGGCCGCCTTCGCTTGAGCCGGCGGGGCGCGGCACGTCAGTGCGGCTTGGGCTGGCCGAGGCGGCCCTCGGCGATCCAGCGCGCCGCGAGCACCAGCGCGCCCATCGCGAAGTCGCGGCCGTGCGCCGCCGTCATCTCCTCGGAGAGGGCGCCGAGGCGGGTGAAGAATGCGTCCTTGCTCTGCTCTTCCGGGGTGAGCGTGGCGGCCGTCGAAGTCTGGTCGGTGTTCATGCTGGCTCCTTCACTTGAACATCTGCGGTGGAAAGGTGGCGATCGCCGCGGTCCCCGCGGCGTCGCCGATGGCGAGATGCCGGCCGTCCGGCGAGAACGCCAGCGCGGTGACCTCCGCCCCGCTCTGGCGCAGCAGGAGCTCGTCCCGGCCGCCGATCTCGGCGATGACGACCTGGCCATTGGCGTAGCCGGCGGCGACGAGCCGGCGGCTCGGATGGCAGGCCACCGCCGTGACGAGCACGAGGCCGGGATGGCCGGTGACGAGCGGACGGTCGGACGCGGGGAGCCGCGTCCCGTCCCAGGCGGCGATGCGGAAGGCGCCGGAGGCGACGACTGCGCCGGCGGCGGCGCTCCAGGCGAGGTCGCCCACCGGGGCGGGGAAGTCGCCGACGATCGTGCCGGCGCCGGTCGCCGGGTCGGCGAGCCCCAGCCCCGCGCGCCCGAGCGCCACCGCCAGCCAGGTGCCGTCGGCGCGCCAGCGCATCGGTCCGGTCGCAGGCAGGGCGATGTCGGTCGCGCCGCCGTGGCCGTCGAGGACGGCGACGCCGTCGCCCCGGGCCACCGCGAGACGGCGGCCGTCCGGCGCGAAGGCGAGCCCGGTCACGCCGGCGCGCGGCAGAATCGCGCCATGGTGCGCCAGGCTGGCGGCGTCCGCGGCGGCGATCCCGCCACCGGGGCTGCCGTCGAGCGCGCGGATCGCCCCCTCGAGCGAGACCGGCGTCGGCTCGGCGCCGCCGTCCGGCGCGAGGCGAAGGACGTGCCCGTCCCCGCCACCGACGAGGAATCCGGCGGCGCCGGCCGCGGCGATCGGCGGGCCGGCGTCGGCGAGCCCGGACAGGAGGATCATCGGGGCGGGCGTGCCGCTGCGCGGCCGGATGGTCGTCTGGCCCAGATCGCCGCTCACCCGCAGGCGCTTCTCCGGCGGCTCGTCGTCGGCGACCGCCGCGAGCGCGACCGCACCCGAAGCCGTGGCGACAGCGAGCGTCGTCCCCGCCACGTCGAAACGAAGGTCGATGACGGCGCCGGGCGCGTCCCAGTTGCGGGCCAGAAGGTCGAAGAGCGTCAGCGTCCGGGTGTCCCCGAGGTCCATGGGCGGCATCCTCCCGCGGGCGGCCGAATGGGTCGGCGCCTCTCGTCGAGAGAAGCGAAGCAAGTCCCGGGCCAACTGGAGGCGTCTTGATGTTCGAGGTTGCGGGCAAGGTGCTGTTTCGCCGGCTGCACGAGGCCGCCGTGGATCGCCTGGGCGTCTCCGCGCCCTGCACGCGCGCGCTCGCGGCGGCCGCGGAGACGCCGACGGCCGAGCGGGTCGCCGCGGCCCAGGCGGCGCTCGACGCCCTGCCCCCTGACGAGATGGCTGCGGTGATGGCAGCGGCGCACGAGGCCCTGCGCAGCGATCCGCAGGCCTGGCTGGCGCTCTGGCCCGGTTCACCGGGCGCGCGGCACTGAGCCGTTCAGCTCTCCCGGTCCGGCGCCAGGTAGCCACGCAGCTGAGCCGGCAGGTCGGGCGCCTGAGCGCGGAACTGCCCCTCGGCGATCTCGATATGGCTGCGAATCTGGTTCCGGATATCGACGCGAAGCACCGACGTCGTGTCTCCGAGCAGCCGCTCGATCTCGGC
>CAZEGY010000049.1:0-14189 GCA_964511815.1 uncultured Rhodovulum sp. | reverse complement strand
CTCTACCCGCACATGACCGTCGGCAAGAACATCGCCTTCCCGCTGAAGATGGCCGGCGAGAGCCAGGACGCCATCGACAAGAAGGTGGCGAACGCCGCGCGCATCCTCAACCTGACCAACTACCTCGAGCGCCGCCCCGGCCAGCTCTCCGGCGGCCAGCGCCAGCGCGTCGCCATCGGCCGCGCCATCGTGCGCAACCCGGCCGCCTTCCTCTTCGACGAGCCGCTCTCCAACCTCGACGCGGCGCTGCGCGGCACCATGCGCCTCGAGATCTCCGAGCTCCACCAGCAGCTCGGCAAGACGATGATCTACGTCACCCACGACCAGGTCGAGGCGATGACCATGGCCGACAAGATCGTCGTGCTCAACGCCGGCAACATCGAGCAGGTCGGCTCGCCGCTCGAGCTCTACCGCCGCCCGAAGAACCTCTTCGTCGCCGGCTTCATCGGCAGCCCGACGATGAACATCGTCGAGGGCGACGAGGTCCACGCCCGCTACGCCTGCAAGACCATCGGCGTCCGTCCCGAGCACATCGCCATCTCCAAGCAGCCGATCGAGGGCGTCTGGCACGGCACCGTCGGCGTCGCCGAGCACCTCGGCGCCGACACCTTCGTCCACGTCCACACCGACGGCCAGGGCACGATCAACGTCCGCGCCTCGGGCGAGGTCCCGGTCAGCCACGGCGACGAGGTCTGGCTGACCCCCGAGCCGTCGAAGATCCATCGCTTCGACGCGGCCGGGCTGGCGATCTACTGACGCCGCGCCGGGGCCGTGCGCTCGGCCCCGGACCCGGCCACGGACGGATCCGGGCCGCGGACGGCCGACACTTCCGCATAACCTGAGGAGGCTCGAACATGGCCACTCCCCTCTCGCTCGCGTCCCTCGACCGGCTGCCGCCGGCGGTCGCCCGCCCGAGCTACGCCCGCGCCGACCTGTCGCCCGGCATCCTCCACTTCGGCGTCGGCAACTTCCACCGCGCCCACCTCCAGGTCTACCTCGACCGGCTGATGAACGCCGGGCGCGACCGCGACTTCGCCATCGTCGGCGCCGGGGTCACGCCCTACGACGTCAAGATGCGCGACGCGCTCGCCGGGCAGGACTGGCTCTCGACCGTCGTCGAGCAGTCGGCGGCGACCTCCTCGGCCCGCGTCACCGGGGTGATGACCGACTTCCTGCCGCCGATGGACGGCGCGGCGATCACCGCCGCCCTCGCCGACCCCCGCATCCGCATCGTCTCGCTGACCGTTACCGAGGGCGGCTACTTCGTGAACCCGGCCACCGGCAAGTTCGACCCCTCCTCGCCCGCCATCGCCGCCGACGCGCGCGACCCGGGCGACCCGAAGACGGTGTTCGGGCTGATCCTCGCCGGGCTCGGGGCGCGCCGCGCCGCCGGCCTCGCGCCCTTCACCGTCATGTCCTGCGACAACGTCCCCCACAACGGCAACGTCTGCCGCGACGCCGTCGCCGGCCTCGCCGAGGCCCAGGACCCGGCCTTCGCCGCATGGGTGCGCGACAGCGTCGCCTTCCCGAACGCGATGGTCGACCGCATCGCCCCGGCGACCTCCGACCGCGAGCGGGCGATCACCCGCGAGGCGTTCGGCGTCGAGGACGCCTGGCCGGTGTTCTGCGAGGACTTCCTCCAGTGGGTGGTCGAGGACACCTTCCCCGCCGGGCGCCCGGCCTTCGAGGAGGCCGGCGCCGAGTTCGTCGCCGACGTGACGCCCTACGAGATGATGAAGCTCCGCATCCTCAACGCGGGCCATGCGATCATCGCCTATCCGTCCGGCCTCCTCGACATCCACTTCGTCCACGAGGGCATGGAGCACCCGCTCGTCCGCGCCTTCCTCCAGAAGGTCGAGCGCGACGAGATCATCCCGATCGTGCCGCCGGTGCCGAACACCGACCTCGACGGCTACTTCCAGAAGGTCGAGGAGCGCTGCCTCAACCCCAAGATCGGCGACACCATCCGCCGGCTCTGCCTCGACGGCTCCAACCGCCAGCCGAAGTTCGTCATCCCCTCGATCGCCGACCGCCTCGCCCGCGGCCTGCCCGTCGAGGGCCTCGCGCTCGAGTCCGCGCTCTGGGCGCGCTACTGCGCCGGCACCACCGACAGCGGCACGACGATCGAGCCGAACGACCCGAGCTGGGACCGCCTGACAGAGCGCGCGCAGGCGGCCCGCGACGACCCCGCCGCGTGGCTCGCCATGCGCGACATCTACGGCACCACCGCCGAGGCGCCGGCCTTCACGGAGGCCTTCGCGCGCTGGCTCCGCGCCCTCTGGTCCGACGGGACGGAAGCGACGCTGAGGCGCTACCTCGGATGATGGCGGAGGTCCGCGACGCGCGCCCGGAGGAGGCCACGGCGATCGCCGCCCTCCTCCGCGCCTCGATCGCCGGCCTCTGCGCTGCCGACCACCACGGCGACGCCGCCGTCATCGCCGGCTGGACCTCGAACAAGACCCCGGAGGCCGTCGCCGGCTGGATCGCCGACCCCGGCCAGCGCCTCGTCGTCGCCACCTGCGGCGGCCGCCTCGCCGGCGCCGCCGCGGCACGGCCGTCGGGCGAGATCCTGCTCCTCTACGTCGCCCCCGACGCCGCCGGCCACGGCTGCGGCACCGCGCTCCTCGCCACCCTCGAGGCGTGGCTCCGGGACGAGGGCACCGCCGAGATCCGGCTGACGAGCACGGCGACCGCCCGCGCCTTCTACCGGGCGCGCGGCTATCGCGACAGCGGCGCGCCGGTCCCGTGGCGCGGGGCGGACGCCTACCCGATGGCCAAGGCCCTGCCCGGGCCGACGGGGCTCGTCATCTTCGACTGCGACGGCGTCCTCGTCGACAGCGAGCCGATCTCGCTCCGGCTGCTGCTCGAGACCCTCGCCGGCGCCGGCCTCCACCTGTCGCCGGCCGAGGCCGACGCGCTCTTTCTCGGCCGCTCGCTCGCCTCGACCCGCGAGACCGTCGCCCGCGAGTACGGGGTCAGCGTCACCGACGCCGCCCTCGACGCCATGCGCAAGGCGCTCTACGCCGCCTTCCGCACCGAGCTCCGCCCGATCGCCCACGTCGTCGAGGCGCTCGACGCGCTGCCGGTGCCCTTCTGCGTCGCCTCCTCGTCCCAGCCCGAGCGCGTCGAGCTCTCGCTCGCGGTCACCGGCCTCTGGCCGCGCTTCGCCGGCCGCGCCTTCTCGGCGACGATGGTCGCGCACGGCAAGCCCGCCCCCGACCTCTTCCTTTTCGCCGCCGACTCCCTCGGCTATCCTCCCGCCGCCTGCCTCGTCGTCGAGGACAGCCCGGCAGGCATCCGGGCGGCGAAGGCCGCCGGCATGAAGGTCGTCGCCTTCACGGGGGGAAGCCATGCCGCCACCGACGAGCACCGCGCCCGGGTCGCCGACCTCGGCCCCGACGCCGTCATCGCCGACATGCGCCTGCTGCCGGTCCTCGTCGGCGCCTGAGCGGCGCCCGCGCCGCGGCCCGCGGTCCTAGATGCTCGTCGCCGCCCTCGACATCGGCACCGCCAGCGCCCGCGCCGGCCTCTTCGACCGCGACGGCCGCCTCGCCGCCCGCGCCGAGGCGCCGCTCGACATCCACGAGACCCCCGAGGGCCATGCCGAGCAGTCGTCGCACCAGATCTGGCAGGCCGCCGCCGACGCCCTCCGCGCCGCCCGGGCCGAGGCCGGCGCCGCGCCGGCCGACGTCGTCGGCCTCGCCTTCGACGCCACCTGCTCGCTCGTCCTCCGCGACGCCGCGGGCCGGCCGGTCACCGGCTCGCTGACCGGCGACGACGCCCGCGACACCCTGCTCTGGCTCGACCACCGAGCCACCGCCGAGACCGCGGAGATCAACGCCGCCGGCCCGCACCCGGTCCTCGACCACATGGGCGGGCACCTCTCGCCCGAGATGCAGCCGCCGAAGCTCCTGTGGCTGAAGCGCCACCTGCCGGCGAGCTGGGCGCGCCTCGGCCGCGCCTTCGACCTCGCCGACTTCCTCGCCTTCGCCGCCACCGGCACGCCGGCGCGCTCGCAGTGCACCCTCGTCTGCAAGTGGGGCTACCTCGCCCACGCCGCACCGGGCTGGCGCCAGGACTTCCTCGACCGCATCGGCCTTGCCGACCTCGTCGCCCGCGCCGGCCTCCCGGCGACGGCCGCGGCGGTCGGCACCGACCTCGGGGCGCTGACGCCCGAGGCCGCCGCCCACCTCGGGCTCACCCCCGCCACCCGCGTCGCCGCCGGGCTCGTCGACGCCCACGCCGGCGCCCTCGGCGTCCTCGGGCCGCTCGCCGCCCGCGACGGCCACGTCGCGCTGATCGGCGGCACCTCGTCGTGCGTGATGGCGCTGTCGGCGACGCCGCGGCCGGTGCCGGCGATCTGGGGGCCGAGCTTCGGCGCCGTCCTCCCCGGCCTCTGGGTGTCCGAGGGCGGGCAGTCGGCCTCCGGCGCGCTCCTCGACCACGTCCTCCGCCTCCGCGGCATCGCGCCGACGCGCGCCGCCCACGGCCGCGTCATCGCCCGCATCGCCGAGCTCCGGGCGGCGACGCCCGACCTCGCGCCGCGGCTCCACGTCCTCCCCGACTTCCACGGCAACCGCGCCCCCCGCGCCGACCCCGACGCCCTCGGCGCGGTCTCGGGCCTCGCCCTCGACGCCTCCTTCGACGGCCTCTGCCGGCTCTACTGGCGCACCTGCGTCGGCCTCGCCCTCGGGGTGCGCGAGATCCTCGACCACCTCGCGGCGCACGGCAGCCCGGCGGCGACGATCCACCTCGCCGGGGGCCACGCCCGCCACCCGCTGCTCGTCGAGCTCTACGCCGACGGCACCGGGCTCCCGGTCGTCGAGCCCGGCGCCCCCGACGCCGTGCTCCTCGGCACCGCGATGGCCGCCGCGACCGCCGCGGGGCTCCACCCGAGCCTCGCCGCCGCCGCCCGCGCGATGGGGCAGGGCGGCCGCACCCGCGCCCCCGACCCCGCCGCCGCGGCACGCATCGACCGCGACTGGCAGGCGTTCCGCGCCATGCGCCGCCACCGCGCCGAGCTCGACGGGCTCGGATGATCTGGGTGCGTTATGCGAGTGCAATACTCGCTGTACGAGTATGAACGCACGGTTAACGCGCCAAGGTTAATCCTTCAATATCAGTTACTTGACCCCCGTCTCGCGCGCGAGACGCTGCGCGCGATCGCCCCCGGTCCACGGATTCGCGGCGCTCTCTCAGAGCCAGCCGCGGGTCTTGAAGACGAGGTAGGAGCCGACGGCGGAGGCGATCATCAGCAGGATGGCGACCGGGTAGCCGTAGGCCCAGTGCAGCTCGGGCATGACGCTGAAGTTCATCCCGTAGATCGAGGCGACGAGCGTCGGGGGCAGGAAGATCACCGCGGCGACCGAGAGGATCTTGATGATGGCGTTCTGCTGGATCGAGATCATCCCGAGGGTCGCGTCGAGGAGGAAGTTGATCTTCTGCGACAGGAAGCTCGCGTGCTCGGACAGGAAGCGCGCGTCCCGCGACAGGGACTTCAGCCGCGCCCGCGCCTCCTTGTCGGCGGAGACCCCGCCGCGGGCGGCGCCGAGGAAGGCGATCAGCCGCTCGATCGTCACCAGGCTCGACAGGACGTGGGAGACGACGTCGGCGTTGCTGCCGACGTTGGCGAGCACCCCGCCGAAGTCGGGCGCGCCCTTGCCGGTGCCGTGGCCGAAGACCTCGCGCGACAGCGTCTCGATCCGCGTGCCGGTCGCCTCGAGGATGTCGGCGAGCCGCTCGACGACGGCGTCGAGGAGCGCGAGCAGCACGGTCTCCCCGTCGCTGCACCCGAGATCGAGGCGCTCGGCGCGCTGGGGAAAGGTCTCGAAGGCGCGCGGGGTGTCGTAGCGCACGGTGACGAGGCGGTGGCCGGCGAGGATGAAGCTGACCGGCGCCCCGTGCGGGTGGCCGGTGTCGGTCCGCGTCGGCAGCGTCGCCGTCAGGAAGGCGGCGCCGCCGTCGACGTAGAGGCGCGAGGAGTCCTCGATCTCGGCCATCTCGGCGAGGGTCGGCACGTCGATGCCGACGAGCCGCTCGACGCGCGCCTCCTCGTCGGCGGCGGGCGAGAGCAGGTCGAACCACACCACCGTCTCCGGGTGGGCGAGGGGGTCGGCGACGGCGCGCAGCCGCCCGCCCTCGATCGCGTAGCCGCGGATCATCGCGTCCCCTCAGCCGTCCGGCCCGTCCTGCCACCGCCACGGCACGACGAAGGCCCCGAGGGTTTCGGCGACGACCGCGTCGTCGGCGGGCGACGGCCCGGGCGCGACGACCGCGACGAGGCCGCGACGGCGGTCCTCCTCGACCCGCCCGACCCGGGCGCCGCTCCCGGCATCGGCGAGGGCCGCGTCGAAGACGCGGGCGATGGCGCGGCGGCGGAGGTCGGGCTTGAAGATCTTGCCGACGGCGGTCTTGGGGAGCTCGGGCAGGATCTCGAGGTGCTTCGGCACCGCCGCGGCCTCGGGGATGTGGCCCCGCGCGTGGGCGAGCAGGTCCTCGGTCGTGACCTCCGCCCCGGCGACGAGCTCGACGTAGACGCAGGGGAGCTCGCCCGAGTGGCCGTCGGGCTGGCCGATGGCGCCGGCGAAGGCGACGGCCGGATGCTGCATCATCGCCTCCTCGATCAGCGCGGGGTCGATGTTGTGGCCGCCGCGGATGATGAGGTCCTTCGCCCGCCCGGTGATCCACACGTAGCCGTCGGCGTCGAGCCGCCCGAGGTCGCCGGTGCGCAGGTAGCCCTCGACGACGAGCCCGCGGTTGCGCTCGGGGTCGGTGTAGACGTCGGCGTGGACGCCGGGGTTCCGCACGCAGATCTCGCCGACCTCGTCGGACGCGCACTCCCGGGTGATCGTCCCGTCCGCGGTGCAGTGCAGGATGCGGACGTCGGTGTAGGGGAAGGGCAGGCCGACGCTGCCGATGCGCCGCTCGCCGTAGGGCGGGTTGACCGCGACGAGGCAGGTCGCCTCGGTCAGCCCGTAGCCCTCCATCACCTTGACCCCGGTCGCCTCCTCGAAGCGGTGGAAGAGCTCGATCGGCATCGCCGCCGAGCCCGAGAGCGCGAAGTTGAGGGTCGAGACGTCGGCGTCGACCTTGCGCTGCATCAGCGCGGCGACCGCGGTCGGGACGGCGATGAGGAAGGTGACGCGGTGGCGCTCGATCAGCTTCCAGAAGTTGTCCATCACCCCGTCGCCGCGGTAGCCCTGCGGCGTCGGCATCACCATCTGCGCCCCCGACATCAGGCACGACATCAGGATCGGGTAGGCGGCGAAGACGTGGAAGAGCGGCAGCGGGCACATGAGCACATGCGCCTCGGTGAAGATGTAGTAGGCGCCGCACCAGCCGTTGTAGAGGATGCCGCTGGCCCGGTGCTGGGCCATCTTCGGCAGGCCGGTGGTGCCGCCGGTGTGGAAGTAGGCGCAGACCCGGTCGTCGAGCGGCTCGGCGAAGTCGAGGGCGTCGCCGCGCTCCGCGGCCATCGCCGTCGCGAGATCGAGGACGCGCGCCGTCATCGCCGGCCGCTTCGGGCGGATGAGCGGCACGATCCACTTGAGCGGTGGCGCGAGGTAGGGGGCGAGGTCGACGGTCAGCACCGTCTCGACCGCGGGCGCCTCGGCGAGCGCGGCGGCGATCCGCTCGGCGAGATCGCTCTTCGGGAACGGGGCGAGGGTGACGACGACCTTCGCCCCGGTGTCGCGGAGGATCCCGGCGATGTGCTCGGGCGCGAGCAGCGGGTTGATCGGGTTGACGATCCCCGCCGTCGCGCCGGCGAGGAGCGTCACCGCCGCCTCGATGCCGTTCGGGAGCAGGAAGGCGACGGTGTCGCCCTCGCCGATGCCGAGGCGCCGGAAGAGGTTCGCCGCCCGGGTCACGTCCTCGCGGAGCCGGCGCCAGCTCAGGGTGACCGCCTTGTCCTTCGGCCCCGAGCGGAGCTGGAAGGTCACCGCCGGCCGGTCGGGAAAGCGGTCCGCGGTCTCCGAAAGCTGGGCGTAGAGCGAGCGGGCCTGCCAGCGCCCGTCGACCGGCATCTCGGTCTCGACGGCGCGCTTGTCGGCGAGGGTCGCGATTTCGGTCATGCGGTCCTCCCGGCACGGTCGGCACGAACGGCCGCCTTGACCTTCGATAATGGGTGGCTTCCGCGAGGCGCACAAGGGTTGGCCCCGCGTCCCGGTGTTCCGTCAGCAGTTTCCCGTCCGCCGGGTTTCGGCGCCTGTGGTCCGGGTTGCCGCCGCCGGGGGGGTCGCCTAGAACTCCCGGCGACAGCGGGCGCCGTCGCGCCCGGCACGAGCTCGGGGGAGAGGCATCGACATGACGCTGCATCGGAATCTGATCGACGGAGAGTGGGTCGGCGGCGAGGCGGTCCCGAACGTCAACCCGGCGAACACCGCCGAGGTCGTCGGCGAATACGCCCGCGCCACCGCCGCCGACGCCGAGGCGGCGATCGCGGCGGCGAAGGCGGCGTTCCCGGGGTGGAGCCGCTCGGGGCCGCTCGAGCGCCACGGCGTGCTCTCCAAGGCCGCGGCCGAGATCGTCGCCCGCAAGGAGGAGCTCGGGACGCTCCTCGCCCGCGAGGAGGGCAAGACCCTCGCCGAGGGTATCGGCGAGACGATCCGCGCCGCGCAGATCTTCGACTTCTTCGCCGGCGAGTGCCTGCGGCTCGCAGGCGAGATCCTGCCCTCGGTGCGGCCGGGCGTCGGCGTCGAGATCACCCGCGAGGCGGTGGGGCCGGTCGGCCTCATCACCCCGTGGAACTTCCCGATCGCGATCCCGGCGTGGAAGCTCGCGCCGGCGCTCGCCTGGGGCAACACCGTCGTCATCAAGCCGGCCGACCTCGTGCCGGGCTGCACCTGGGCGCTCGTCGACATCCTCAACCGCGCCGGCCTGCCGAAGGGCGTGCTCAACCTCGTCATGGGCAAGGGCTCGGTCGTCGGGCAGGCGATCCTCGACTCGAAGGACGTCCGCGCGGTGAGCTTCACCGGCTCGGTCGGCACCGGCCGCCGGGTGGCGGAGGCCTCGGTCGCGGTCATGCGCAAGTTCCAGCTGGAGATGGGCGGCAAGAACCCGATGATCGTCCTCGACGACGCCGACCTCGAGGTCGCGGTCGAGGCCTGCCTCAACGGCGCCTTCTACTCGACCGGCCAGCGCTGCACCGCCTCGTCGCGGCTGATCGTGCAGGACGGCATCCACGACCGCTTCGTCGCGCGCCTGACGGAGAAGATGGCGGCACTCGTCGTCGGCGATCCGCTCGACAAGGCGACGCAGATCGGGCCGGTCGTCGACGCGAGCCAGCTCGAGCAGGACGAGAAGTACATCGCGATCGGGCGGGACGAGGGGGCCGAGCTCGTCGGCGGCGAGCGGCTGAAGAAGGGCGCCGAGGGCTTCTTCCTCGCGCCCGCGCTGTTCGTCGGGGCGACGAACGACATGCGCATCAGCCGCGAGGAGATCTTCGGTCCGGTGGCGAGCGTCATCCGGGCGAAGGACTACGAGGAGGCGCTCGCCATCGCCAACGACACCGAGTTCGGCCTCTCCGCCGGCATCTGCACGAGCTCGCTCAAGTCCGCGACCCACTTCAAGCGCAACAGCCAGGCCGGGATGGTGATGGTGAACCTGCCGACGGCGGGCGTCGACTTCCACGTCCCCTTCGGCGGCTCCAAGGGCTCGTCCTACGGGCCCCGCGAGCAGGGGCGCTACGCGGCGGAGTTCTACACGACGGTCAAGACCGCCTATTCCTTCGCGGGCTGAGGTGGCGCGCGCGTCCGCCGCTGCGGCCGTCCGCGGCTTCGACTGGCGGGCGCTCGCGCTCGGACTCGCGTTCGCGACGATCTGGAGCTCGGCGTTCACCTCGTCGCGGATCGTGGTCGAGTACTGGCCGCCGTTCCTCGTCCTGTCGGTGCGCTTCCTGTTCTCGGGCGTCCTCGCGCTCGGGATCGGCTTCGCGGCGGGCCAGCGCATCCGGCTGACGCGCCCGGAGTGGCAGGCGGTGGTGGTGTTCGGGATCTGCCAGAACGCGCTCTACCTCGGCCTCTTCCACTACGCGATGCAGACGATCGAGGCGGGCCTCGCCGCCATCCTCGGGAGTGCGCTGCCGCTCTGCGTCGCCGCGCTCGGCCGGGTGTTCCTCGGCCAGCGCCTGCCGGCGATCGCCGTCGCCGGGCTCTTCGTCGGCTTCGCCGGGGTTCTCGTCATCATGGTCGGGCGCCTCGGCCACGGCCTCGACTGGGGCGGGATCGCCGCCTGCGTGACCGGCGTGGTGGCGCTGTCGGTGGCGACGCTGACGCTGCGCAACGCCGCGGCGGGGGGCAACCTCTGGATCGTCGTCGGGCTGCAGATGCTCGTCGGCGCGGCGGCGCTCTTTCCCGCGAGCCTCGCGCTCGAGCACTGGGAGGTGACGGTCAACGCGCGCTTCCTCGCGGCGCTCGCCTATTCCGCGATCGTCTCGGGGGTGATCGCGACGATGATCTGGTTCATCCTCGTCCGCCGGATCGGCGCGACGCGGGCGGCGACCTTCCACTTCCTGAACCCGTTCCTCGGCGTCCTGATCGCCGCCGCCGTCCTCGGCGAGCGGGTGACCGCCGGGGATCTCGCGGGCGTCGCGATCATCATGGCCGGCATCCTCGCCGTCCAGCTCGCCCGCGCGGCCCCGCCGAAGCCGGTCGCGGGCGTGTCCTAAAGCGGACGTCGCGGGAGCTCGCGCGTCTCCGCGGCGGCAGGCGGCCCGGCGTCGGCTCAGGGAACGGCGACGAGACCGCGATCCCGGCCGGCGCCGCACCCGCCCGCGGGGACGAGCCGGTCGCCGCGGGCGGCCATCTCCCAGGTGCGCTCCGGCGCCGTGCGGGCGCGGAGGCGGGTCAGCCGCCAGCGCGCCCCGCCCGCCGTCGCGCCCGCCGTCGCGCCCGCCGCCGCCCAGCCGGGAGCCGGGGCGAGGCGCCAGCGGGTCTCGATGCCGGGGACCCCGCCCGGCTCCGGGGTCAGGAGGAGGCAGACGGGCGCCGTGCCGCGGGTGGCGCCGGCCTCGGCGGCGAGGTGGAGGCGGCGGGTCGCGGTCAGCGTCGGCAGGCCCGGCAACTCGGCGACGACGAGCGGCGCCGCGCCGGAGCGGAGCGCCTCCTCGGCGGTCCAGAGCAGATCGACGAGCGTCCGCCCGCGCGCGATGACGATCCGCTCCGGCGCGACCCAGGCGGAGACGCCGTCCCCCATCAGCCGCTCGGGCGTCCACGTCGGCTGGATCCAGAGGATCGGCCCCGCGAGCCGGGCGGCGGCGGCGAGGGCGAAGACGACGCGCGCCGGCCCCGTCGCCTCGTGGGCACGGGCACGGGCGAGGATGACCTCGGGCGCGACGGCGAGGGCAACCTCGGGCGCCCCGGCCGGGGGGGAGGGGTGAGTCTCGGGCATGTTCCCGGGATGTTCTCAGGAGCCGCGCCGGGACTCAAGCGATCCTTTGCCGGTGCGGACATGCCCCCTCTCCGGCGCCGGGGTCGGGGGGGCGTCGTCGGCCTATCCCCGATGGTGCAGCGTCTCGAAGAGACGCGGGTCGTAGCTCTTCTGGTGGAAGGTCTCGCCGCGGGTGAGGATCGACACCGCGTCGTGGCTGTGGAGCGACTCCTGGTGGCTGGCGACGACGCGGAAGTCGCCGATGCGGGGCTCGCCCTCGAGACCGGCGCAGAGGAGGCGGACCGCATCCTCGACGAAGATCGGGTGGGCGCCGTTCAGCTCGGCGAAGGCCTGCTCGTCCTCGCGCTTGACCATCACCTGGGTCTCGGTCGGGATCGCCGCGGTGCAGAGGTCGACGAGATCCTCGAACCACAGCACCGCCTCGCCGGCGAGCTCGACCGACACGCGCGCCACCGAGCGCTGCGAGTGCGGGGTGGCGAGCTGGCCGCGGGTGCGGCGGGCGTGCTCGGCGAGCTCGAGCGAGCACGGGCAGGTCGAGGAGTAGACGTAGTCGAGGTGCACGATGCGCCGGGTCATCGCCTCGGTGCGGACCATCTCGAGGGCGACGGCGTAGTACTGGTAGCCCTCGAGGCCGCTCCGCAGCGAGCGCTTCGGCATCGGGTAGCTGAAGCGCATCATGATGCGGGCGTCGTAGCTGTCGAGGTCGGCGAGGTAGCTGTCGAGTACGGCGCCGATGACCTCGAAGGAGAACGAGGTCTCGGCGTGGCGGTAGAACGAGCGCATGATGCGGCTCATGTTGATGCCCTTGCGGTCGGCCTCGAGGCTGACCGAGCCCGTCACCGAGGTCTCGAGCTGGACCTCGCCGCCCTCGCGGGTGCGGAAGCGGATCGGCAGGCGGAAGTTCGAGATGCCGACGTGCTGGATGCCGGTCCGCGCCCCCTGGATGAGGCTCTCGGGGCCGTTCTGGAGGTCGGGGAGGGTCGCGACGTAGGCGGCGTCGCTGGCGAAGCCGTCGGGGTAGGTGCGGCTGAGCGCGGGATAGGCCGGGGTCTGCGACGGGACGAGGATCGCGGTGAGGTCGCGCGCGCCGACGCCGGTCGGCTCGCTGCCGATCCAGCGCAGGAGCGTCCGCGCCGCGGCCTCGGCCTCGGCCTGGCTCGGGCGGGCGCCGGTGGCGTCCGCGGCCGGAGATGCGGGGCCGGGGGCAAGGCGCGGGTTCAGCATGTTCATCGGTCCTCACACTCCTCGATGACGGCGTTTCCGGCCGGCGTCAGGCTACATGGGCCTTCCGGCCCGGATTGGAAGTCTCGTCGCCCCCGGGTGGCGCGTGTCGCGGGGCGCACGCCCGCGGCTCGTCAACCTGAACGAGATGCCGGGTCGAAAGCAATCTCGGCGGGCGAGAGCGGTTTACGTCCGCCTAACGGGGCACGCGCCGGGTCGCAAGCCCGTCGGCATCGCCGGGTCATCGCGGAGCGGCGGCGGCGGGTTCCGGCCGGCGCTGCCCGCGTCAGGCGGCGTCGAGGGCGCGGGTGAGGTCGGCGACGAGGTCGTCGGGGTCCTCGAGGCCGACCGAGAGCCGGACGAGGCCGTCGCCGATGCCGAGCGCGGCGCGCTGGTCGGGCGAGAGGCGCTGGTGGGTCGTCGTCGCCGGGTGGGTGACGAGGCTCTTCGAGTCGCCGAGGTTGTTCGAGATGAGGACGATGTCGAGCGCGTCGAGGAAGCGGAAGGCCGCCGCCTTGCCGCCGGCGACGTCGAGGGCGAGCATCGTCCCGCCGGTCTCCATCTGGCGTGCGGAGAGCGCCGCCTGGGGGTGGCCGGGAAGGCCCGGATAGATGATCCGGGCGAGCTTCGGATGGCCGTCGAGCGCCGCGGCGATGCGGGCGGCGGTCGCGGCCTGGGCGCGGCAGCGGATGTCGAGGGTCTCGAGGCCCTTGAGCATCACCCAGGCGTTGAACGGCGAGAGCGCGCCGCCGGTGTGCTTGAGGAAGGTCTCGAACGGGCCGCGCACGAAGTCGTGGCGCCCGAGGACGACGCCGCCGAGGCAGCGGCCCTGGCCGTCGATGTGCTTGGTCGCCGAGTAGATGACGAGATCGGCGCCGAGCTCGAGGCAGCGCTGGAAGACCGGGGTCGCGAAGACGTTGTCGACGATGACCTCGGCGCCGACGGCGTGGGCGAGGGCGGCGATGCCGGCGATGTCCATGACCTCGAGCGTCGGGTTGGAGATCGACTCGAGGAAGGCGAGCTTCGTCCCCGGGCGGAACGCCGCCTTCCAGGCGTCGAGGTCGGTGCCGTCGACGAGGCTGACCTCGACGCCGAAGCGCGGCAGCAGGGTCTCGACGATGTAGAGGCACGAGCCGAAGAGCTGCCGCGACGAGACGACGTGGTCCCCGGCCTGGAGCTGGCAGAACAGCGCGGCGTGGACGGCGGCCATGCCCGAGGCGGTGGCGAAGCCGGCCTCGGCGCCCTCGAGGGTCGCCATGCGCTCCTCGAACATCCTGACCGTCGGGTTGCCGTAGCGGGCGTAGACGAACTCGTCGGGGCCGGACTGGATGAAGCGGGCCTCGGCGGTCTCGGCGTCGGGATAGACGAAGCCCTGGGTGAGGAAGATCGCCTCCGAGGTCTCGCCGTACTGGCTGCGGCGGGCGCCGCCATGCACGAGCTTCGTCCGCGGACTCCAGTCGTCGCTCACCGCTTCGCTCCCTTTCCCCGAGGCCGCGGGCAATAGCGCCGGCCGCCGCCGGGGTCAATGGCACCGCGAGGCGGCGGACCCGCGCCGGGGGGCGGGCCACGGGATCGCGCTC